>CAYXUX010000042.1:0-14816 GCA_964468275.1 uncultured Clostridiaceae bacterium | reverse complement strand
CTAGCCGTAATATTGAGTTCCCCCTGCACCTGTCATTCTGAACCTTAGTGAAGAATCTTGACCTAAAAGGAATACCCTAGTTATAAGAGCGGTTTGTGACCGCCCTTCTCTTCTAACGCTTCCTGCTTTCGGCGATTTCCGCATATTTCTTAATCTTTTCTTTCACGAGATAATACAGTGTGCCTTTTTCATAATTACCATAAGCATCAAGGGTACCGGCAGGCACATCTGTCAAAATTTCTATACCTTCTTCAATTGTTTCAACAGGATAAATGTGAAATTTACCGTCCTTTACTGCTTTTATAACTTCATCATTCAGCATTAAATTGACAACATTTTGATGAGGTATCATTACACCCTCATTCCCGGTTAAACCTCTATGTTTGCAAGTTTGAAAGAAACCCTCAATCTTTTCATTAACACCGCCTATAGGTTGAATTTCACCTTTTTGATTCACTGAGCCTGTAACAGCAATATATTGTTTTATCGGCACTCCGGAAAGTCCTGAAAGCAAAGCATACAGTTCCGTAGATGATGCGCTGTCTCCCTCTACGCCATCATATAACTGCTCAAAGCAAATATTTGCAGAAATCGATAACGGAACATCTTTAGAAAATCTATCCCCTAAATAACCGGAAAGAATCAATACCCCTTTATTGTGAATTCTGCCGCTCATTTCTACTTCTCTTTCAATATTTACTATACCTTCTTCCCCTACAAAAACCGTTGCTGTTATTCTGCTGGGCTTTCCAAAGGAATAATCGCCAAAATTCATAACGGATAAACCGTTAACTTGACCGATTACCCTTTCTTGAGTAGATATAAGCAGGACTCCCGTATCTATAAGTTCTTGCAGTTTTTCTTCAATTCTGCCGGATCTATATATCTTTTGTTCTATAGCTTTTTTAACATGCTCTTTTTTTACTAAAGGTGATGGCTCTAATCTAGCCCATGCATCCGCTTCATATAATACCTCTACTATATCGTTAAATCTGGTAGAAAGCTTATTTTTATGTTCAGCCAGACGTCTGCTATATTCTACAACGGACGCAACAGCGCCACAGTCAAAATGCAGCATATCTTTTTCTGCCGCATGTGACCTTATAAACTCCGCATATTTCTTGATGTTCTCTTTGTTTGACAGCATATCCGTATCAAAATCGGCTTTTATTTTAAATAATTTTCTAAAATCATCATCATAATTATAAAGAATATGATAAATACTGCTACTTCCTATAAGGATTACTTTAACATCCAAAGGTATAGGTTCCGGTTTCATTCCTCCCGTAACAATGCCTGTTGTTGCGGTGAAAACGTTTTCAATGGTGATACATCTGTTGCTTAATGCTCTTTTTAATCCATCCCAGCTTTCAGGACTTTTTGCTATATCTGCGATATTCACAATTAGGAATCCTCCATTAGCGGAATGCAAGGAACCGGATACTATTTTTGTAAAGTTAGTTGTTATTACTCCCATATTGCTTTCATATTCAATCCTGCCTAAAAGATTATAATATTTAGGATTGGCTTCAATAATTACAGGAGCGCCTTCGGTATATTTATTATTTACCACCAAATTTACTTTATATTTAACAGTGAAATCTCCCGTACCCATCATTTTAGCAAGTCCAAGGTTATCTTCCTGAGGCTTTTCAACAGATTTGAAATTCCCAATATTTTTTATCATATCATTTTGTACATCTTTCAGATATTCAACTGCCTTACTATTTTCTTTATATTTTTCAATAAGCATTGAAATAGGGTCTTCTACGGTAAGAAGGGCGATGCCGGCTTCCAGCCGATTTATTCTTTCTTTTGTATCTTTTTCGATTTCTCTGATTTCTTTCATTGATTCCTTTAGAAATTTTTGTACTGTTTGAGACTTTTCATCAATTATTTTTCTTGATGATGCTTCCATGTTCATATATTCATCCTGTTCAATCGGCTTTCCTTCAATAACAGGTATAGTAAGCAGACCTTGCTCGCTTCTTCTTATAAGAAAACCTTGCTCTTTCGCAAAGGCATTGAACCTGTCCATCACCTCAGAACTGGCTTTTTGAAATTCATTTATAATATCATTTCTTTGTTTTTCAAAGTCCTCTCCTTGAAAGACCTTGGATATTTTCTCTTTTACCGAATCAACTAAACTATTCATGTCTTCTACTAAATCTGAGCCCCTTCCGGCTGATAGATTTATAGCCTTGGGTTTATCAGGTTTTTTAAAATTATAAACATAACACCAATCATCCGGTTTTTTTTCCTTATCAGCTATTTTTTTAACTATCGACCTTGAATAGCTGCTTCTTCCGGTTCCTGTTAAACCGGAAACGAAAATATTATAGCCATGTCTTTTTATTGCTAAACCAAATTTCATTGACGCGGCAGCTCTTTCCTGCCCAATTATACCGTCTAATTGATCAAGCTCTTCTGTTGTCTTAAAACCAAGTTCTTTACAATCGCATTTGTTGATAAGCTCTTCAGGCATTAATTCTTTATATATGCCCATTGAATCACCTCACAAATTCTAATATTTTAAAAACAGCTTATACCATTTAAAAATTAGCAGGTTGATATCGATGGCGTATAGCCTATATATCACCTCGCAAATTTTTTAACCTTCTTAACAGCCAAAGCTATGTCTAGAGCTGATATTTCATATAGTTTAACCAATTCCATAGGTTTCCCCGATTGTCCGAATATATCCTTTATACCAACTCGAACCATAGGTGCAGGACACTCTTCCGATAAAACTTCAGCCACCGCTCCGCCTAAACCTCCTATTATATTATGTTCTTCAGCGGTAACTATTGCCCCTGTTTTTTTAGCCGATTCTATTATCAAATCTTTGTCTATAGGTTTTATTGTATGCATATCAATAACTCTTGCTTCTATACCGTCGTCTTTTAACAGATCTGCCGCTTCCAAAGCCAAATGTACCATAAATCCCGTAGCTATAATGGCTGCGTCTTTCCCTTCTTTTAATAAAATACCTTTGCCGATTTTATAATCCACATCATCGCTATATACTTCAGGTACCGCAAGCCTTCCTAACCTTATGTACATTGGTCCCTTATACTTTAATGATTCTTCAATTGCTTTTGTCGTGGTAACGGCATCAGCAGGGTTTATCACAGTCATATTGGGTATTGCTCTCATAATTGCAATATCTTCTATCGCTTGGTGAGATGCTCCATCTTCACCTACTGTAATACCTGAATGCGTTGCGGCAATCCTAACATTTAGATTGGGGTATGCAATGGAGTTTCTTACTTGTTCAAAAGCCCTTCCGGAAGCAAACATGGCAAAGGTGCTGGCGAAGGGTATTTTACCGCATGTAGCTAATCCGGCCGCGGTACCCATCAAATCTTGTTCTGAAATACCTATATTAAAAAATCTTTCCGGATATTTTTTTTCAAACTCATGAGTTTTTGTTGATTTGGATAAATCCGCATCCAAGACTACAATATTTTTATGCTTTTCTCCCAGTTCAGCCAAGGCTTTTCCATATGCCTCTCTAGTCGCTATATTACCCATTATATCAATACCTCCAATTCCTTAAGAGCCTGCTCGGTTTGCTCCTTATTCGGTGCAACTCCATGCCAACCCGCCTCATTTTCCATAAAAGACACACCTTTACCCTTTACTGTTTTAGCAATAATTGCAGTAGGTTTGCCTTTAGTATTCTTTGCTTCTATAACAGCCTTTTCTATTTGCTCAAAATCATGGCCATCTATGCTAATGGTATGCCAGCCGAAAGCTTCCCATTTTTCTTTTATCGGTTCTACATTCATCACATCTTTATTAAAACCGTCAATTTGCAAACCATTATTATCAATAAAAGCAGTAACATTGTCAAGTCTATAGTGAGCAGCCGTCATAGCTGCCTCCCATATTTGTCCTTCCTGCATCTCTCCGTCACCAATGAGAGCAAATACTCTATAGCTTTTGCTATCCAACTTTCCTGCCAGTGCCATTCCATTAGCTGCCGATAAACCCTGACCCAATGAGCCCGTTGACATATCAATCCCGGGAGTATCTTTCATATCGGGATGTCCTTGAAGCATAGCAACAGTCTTTCTCAGCTTCATCAGTTCATTTTTAGGGAAATAGCCTTTTTCCGACAAAACGCTATATAATACAGGTGCCCCGTGTCCTTTTGATAAGACAAATCTATCCCTGTCTTCCTTATTCGGCTCCTTTGGATCTATATTCATCTCTTTAAAATATAAATAAGTCAAAATTTCAACAGCTGATAACGAACCTCCCGGATGTCCGGACTTAGCTTCACTAAGCATATTGATTATATCTTTTCTAACTGTTCTTGCTTTATTTTTTAAATCTTTCATAGTTTTTGTATCCATAAGTTTCCTCCTTTGATTATGATTTTCTTATTTTTTCTATTTTGTTTTTGCGTCATATAAGGACAATAGAATAAACTTTGGAAGTTTCATTATTCTAAAGATTCTTTTAGGATCTTTTATTAATCTATAAAACCATTCCAGCCCGGCTTTTTGGTAAAAATCCGGCGCCCTTTTAGTTACTCCCGCAACAACATCAATACTTCCACCTACACCCATTGCAATTTTTGAAGGCAGATTATGCCTATTATTAAATATCCATTTTTCTTGCTTAGGTGCGCCAAGAGCTACAAAAACAATATCAGGTTTTAAATTTATTATATCATTAATAATCAGTTTTTCTTCCTCATCATCAAAATATCCATTATGCACACCAAGGATTTTTATATCCTTGTATTTCTGCCTTAGTCTTTCCGCAGCTTCTTCAGCAATCCCTTCTTTTCCTCCCAGAAAATAAATGCTCTTATTCCTTATGTACGCCAATTCAATAAGCCTACACATCAAATCATAGCCCGCCACTCTTTCGCTAAAAGGTTCCCCATAGAATTTTGATGCCATTACAACACCTATACCGTCAGGTACAACCAAATCACCGCTATTCAATATTTGAGCAAATTCAATATCTTTTACTGCATCTACTAATATTTCACTATTAGGAGTAAAAATCATATTTAATCCATCACCATCTAAATAGCCTTCTATCCTGATTACCGCGTCCGTTAATGTAATATTATCGATATTAACCCCGACTATTTCCACTGTGTTCCTCATTTTTACACCCTTTCGTTGTTATCATAGCAATTGATGCAAAATTAACTTAAAACACTGCCGCATGGTCACTGCTTACAAAATTACATGTTTATTAACTCAAATGCCAGTTTTACATTTTCCCTAGTTAATTCTTTTAATTCATTCATCCTTATTTCAAGTTTATCTTTTTCCTTTTCATAATTTTTCATGATCTTATCTGCCTCTATATTTATCATTATACTTTCAATGCTTTTAACGTCACCTGCAGCCGGTTGTCCTATGTAATCTAAGTAACCTTTTATCTTAGGATCATAAATAAGTCCTACCATGGGCGTTGCAGCAATTGACGAATATATAAGGGTATGCAATCTCATTGCCAATACCATAACAAGTTGTTTCATTATTCCTATTAACTCTTCAGGCTCATATATATCAGTTAAAACTTTATAAGGTATATCAAGTCTTGATGCAATTTTTTTCATTATCACCGTATCTTCTTGGCTCATAGGTATGAATAAAGGAACAAGTTGATATTCTTCATACAGATAAACAAGAGATTTTATCAATTCATTATCAAGATTTTTTGCATAGGGCCATTTCCTAATATTTACACCAACATATTTATTATCCGATGAAATCCCTTCTCTGGTAAATATATTTTTCACTATTTCAACACCGGCAGGTTCTGTAGTCAATACAGGATCCGCAGTGATTCTAACTTCTGTCCCTTCAATACCGACCGCATTTAATAATTTATAGGAATACTCCTCTCTTAGAGTGATTAAGCTTACTCTATTTACAATTTTTCTTACTCTATCCGCATTGCTTTTAGAATTAATAGGTCCTATACCGTTTGCATAAAGCATAACTTTTTTATTATAATGCAGTGCCATTTTTATAATAAATAAATAATATAATAATGACCTGGTACTGGTTTGGTCTTGTAAAAGGCTGCCCCCTCCACTTATAAATAAATCACAATTTTTAATTGTCTTCAATATATCTATTATGTTTAAACGATTTATAGCTTTTATACCATAATCCCTGCCGGTCTTTGAAGCACTATTGGACAAAGCCGTTATTTCAGTATTTGGCGCAAAATTTTTAAAATCTCGTACTATGGATTTTAATATGGCTTCATCCCCACTGTTTCCAAAACCGTAATAACCCGAAACTACGATTGATACGCTCTTGTTACATTTCAATATGTTTTCGTAAATATTTAAATGCTCGGATGCCAGCTGGTTTAATGAAAAGTTTTCTTTAGCATATTTTAAAAGTTCTTTACCGAATACATCTCTTTTCTCCCTATTATCTACCAAAACTTTCATTTTAGATGCTAATCCTATGCTATCTCCGGCTTTAAACAAAAATCCGTTAATACCATCTTTAATCAACATTGGAATACCGCCTACGGCAGATGAAATGGTAGGTTTTAGAAGGTGAGCGCCTTCCAATAATACATAAGGAAAACTTTCGCTATAAGAGGTTAATACGTTGATATCTATAGCATTTAAAAAATCATAAGGATTCTCGACAAAGTCAATAAAATGAATATTGTCCTCTATTCCATAATACTTAATAAGATTTGATAATTCAGGAAGCCCTTCCGATTTTCCGGTAATCAAAAAGTGAACATTTTTATTGGATTTCAATACTTCTTTCGCAGCTTTTATAAATATTTCATGCCCCTTAACGGGATGTAGCCTTGCTAGAATACCGATGATAGTCTTATCATTTATATAAGAGAGATCTTTTTCTTTAAGAAAGCTTTCTCTGCTTTTATAACTAATCTTTTCATCATAATCAATACCATTATATACAGTATATATCTTCTTAGGGGGAAAGCCCCTACTAATCAACATTTTTTTAAAATCCTCGGATACAGCAATATAATAATTAAATTTTTTTAAAGCAAAAACATTTAAATTAGTATATATTAAATGCTTATAAAGATTACCTTTAAAATCTAACATAAAGTCGCTATGTACTGTAGTAACACAAGGTATATTTGTTTTTTTCTTTATAAATCTTGTAATAAAATTAGCTCGGGCACCATGTGAATGAATGAGATCGAAGCCTTCTTCCTTAATAATTTTTATTATTCTATCTACTACATTCAAATTATATCTTTGCTCCTGTTCAATCACAAAAACATCTATACCCATTTGCCGTCCTTCTTCAGCAAATGAGCCTTCCATAAAACATATCAATCTAATGGTTATTGTTTTTTGAAGCTCTTTAATTAGAGTGAGTACGTGTGTTTTTGCTCCTCCCACATCTCCACCGCTAATTAAATGCAATACCTTTAGCATAGCCTCACCTCCTATATGCTGTTTTTTACTTTCTATCTTCCGCTTAACCTTCTCCGATCTGCCAAGTCATGACACCTTCGGGTTTTATCTCTTTCAAACTCTTTCTGCTTTCCGTCTTCTACCTCAATTTTCTGCCTCCAGCTTCTTCCTACTTTCTAATTTTGCAGAAAATATTTTATAAGAAGGCACTTTGCCTACAATAAAATTCTTAAATCTTAATTTAGATAAAACCAATACTGATGTCACGGTTAAAGTCCATCCGAAAACGATTAAAAATATCAACGTGCTAACCCTGTCATATCCCAAAGAAGGATATTTATTAATTATTTTAACCTTAACTAATTCCAGTATAAATGGGTGTAGGAAGTATATCCCTAGTGAATAGATACCCCAACCTTTTATCAAATTTTTATACCTGAATTCACTATTCACAATTTTTCTGCTTAACCATACTAATATTACCATTGTAAATGTGGCATATACAATAGTTGTTGGTCTAATAGAGCCATATTTCTCATAAAAATCCCTGCCACCGGCTTTCCTAATACTGTTATATACCTCTCCAATGTAAAATAAAACAGAAAGCATATATACAGGAAAAATCTTAATTATATTTCTATCAATAAATTGGGATATCTTTTTATAATGAAGAGCTAAAATCCCTCCGGTTAAAAAGTAATAAAACCAGCCAAAAATACTTTTCCAATAATAAGAATTAAAAAAACTAATTATAAAGTATTTGCTATGAAATTTAAACTTAAATCCATAAATCAAAATAATACCTTGAATTATTGCACACACACCAAATACTATTATCGGTTTTTCTTTCATTGGCTTGATTAGAAATTTAATAAATAAAGGATATAATAGATAAAACTGAAATATAAGAAATATAAAATATAGATGCGGATATGCTATTCCTAATGATATAACCTTTAAAAACTTAATGGAATCAAAATTTACCGCACTTAAAATACCCTTGAAACTAATTAATAAATGACTAAATGGTGTCCGTAATAAGTAAGGTAAAATTGTATAATATAAAAAAGACCATAATATATAAGGAATAAGAATATATTTTACTTTTTTTCTATAAAAATTTCCGAAATCAAATTCTTCAAAGCTTCTATAGTTATAAAACAAAACAAAACCTGACAGCATCATAAATATAGGTGTCCCAAATCTAAAGAATTGATTTATTATGATGCCAAAATGCATTGCCCGGCTTCCAAATGAAGAAGACAGGGCAAAGGACCCGCTAAGATGTATTATGAATATTCCAAAAGCACATATAGCTCTTATATAAAATAGTTCTTCGACTCTATCTCTTTTCAAACTGTATCCTCCTAAATAAGCATTAAATAAGATTCACTTAGGGGCTTTTAAGCTTGTGTACCTAAATATTATAGCATATTTATTCTATTGGTGTTTAAGGGTTAAAATAAGAAAAGCGGTTTAACCGCTTTTCTACTTCTTTATTGTAAAGGTTGATTTGAATTCCGGATTCAAGCCATTACCTGCTTTATCCCTTAATCTTAGCCAAATCTCATGTTTGCCTTTAGAAATTCTATCTGACACCTTATAAGTGATAGTTTCTGTTTTTTCATTGTATTCCGCTTTCACTTGTATATTATCTAAAAGCAATACTATGGATTTAGGTTCTATGCCTTCTCCCTTATCTCTTACTTTTATAACGATTTCATCAGGTTTCTCATCTAATTCTTCTTTATCTGCAATATTTATCTCTACAACTTCGGGATTATAATAATCTTCCCCTTCTTTATAAAGGGCTGTCAGATTATCAAAATATACTACACTTTTTGTTTTATTCTCTTCTTTTGGCTCAGCCACATAAATTTGCTCAAAGGATATGGGATATTTTTCATCCTTGGGAATCTCCGCATAAGCAAACTTCCAGCCCTTCCAGTTGAATTTACCTTGGTTTGAAAAGTTCACTACCTTTCTTTCTCCCCTTGCATTTATATATGTTCCCCTCAGCCAGTTACCGGATTTATTGCCGTAAACCCATACACCAATTTCAATAGGATTGCCGGGAACTGCAATATTCTTTTTAAAATTTAAATAAGCTGCTGATGTACCTTCTTCACCGGTATTCATATCATATTCCATTTTATAAGATGAAGTACCAAGTATAACCGGCTCGCCATCGCCCGATGGCCTTCCCGATACACCCACCCTAATACTTTTCAACTCTATATTATCATCATTTTCAAAGCTTTCAAGAACTATAGGCATATTACCTACCCTTGCATCGACAACAGAAGTAACATCGCCGACTTTCGCTATAATTTTACCTTCTTTCATATTCTTACCGGCAGTAAATATCCCTGATTTATCAAATTCACCAAAATCCTCCGTAGCAGCCCAAGTAACAGCAGTTGGGCTAATAACTATCTCTTCGCCTTTATCATTATAGGCCTTTATTTCCATTTGAATCATTTCTCCGGGTTCTAAACTCATATAGCTATTTAGAATCCTTAAAGAAGCTACTTTATTATATACTTCTACTTCTATTCTGCTTTTTGAGTTTCCGACAGCTGCTTCTATAAAGCCCTTACCGGCAGTATTACCGGAAACAAATAAACCTTTTCCATCAATTTTACCAATTCCTTTACTTGTTTTATATATCACATCCGATGGTTTTAAATCTACTCTATTATAATAACGGTCTAATCCGTAAGCTGCAGGGGTATAACTGCTATTTTTAAATATTTTTAAAGAATTTCTCTCGAAAAAAATCTTTTCCGGTTTTGATAAAGGTGCATCAGATATTATTTGTATTGAGTTTGCTACTGCCCTCTCTCTACCATCAGACGGTGAATTGACTATCCGTGAACCGATATATCCTTGTTTCCTTGCTATCATAGCGGTAGAGCCGCCGCCATCAAGATTAATTGCATTTTCTATACCTTGTTCAAGCATGAAGTCCGCTAATTCATATAAGGTCATACCGTCGCTGTAGTCTTTTTGACGCCCATCAACTGTTATAAAAATAACCTGTCCGTCTTTTATACCGACAGCAGTTCTTGGATGTCTGCTCTTAGCATCACTTCTTTTTTCAATATCCTCAGATATCTCACTGTTAGCAATAAGCCTGGGATTACCGGAAACAGCATATTCTATGTCTTTCCTATTAAAATTAATCTCAAAGCTGATTTCATCTTCTTCTTTAAGATTGTTTAAAAACTCTGCTGCGGCACCTTGCCCCGATAAGACTACCCTATCTTCCGGTATTTCTATGTTTTCAACATCCTTATAAATTTTTTCTACTATCCCCTTATATTTCATATTGCTTTTAATAGGAAGCTCCAAACCTTTGATAATTACCTCAGTACCGTTTCCCTTTGTATTTGTAGGTTTGCTAAAGGAAGGGGTATATAATATCAATTGGTTATCCCATCTAACACGGTTTACTCCCTTTATTTCATATTTTTTTCTGCCAATAGTTGCAAAAGCATCCATCTTTATATCACCGATAAAACAATTCCCTTTACTTGTAACACCGAATACAGTGTTTTCGGGTAATGCGGTTCTAATTTCACCATCTATAATACAAGTTCCTGAAGGGAGCCCTGTCAATTCGTTAACATAAAAAAAATCTCCATTTATAGCACCAATTACTCTGCTGTCTTCCAATGATTTTAGTTCAGCTTGTTTAGTAACAGTAGCAGTTCCAATCGCCCTACCATTATCAGCTGCTTCAACTTTTATATATTTTGTTCCTATAGTAGTATAAACAGTATTTATTTTAAATTTTGTTTTCGCCGTTTGAAAATCAGTTTGTTTATAATATGTACCCGGTCCAATTTGTTGTATGTTCTCTTTTATAATACGTTCTTCACTGGAATTATTGCCTTTTGCATATAAAACATTAGAAAAAAGAATAACAAAGATTAATATAAAAGATAGAATATTTCTTGTTCTGTTTTTTAATATCACGAATGCTACCTCCAATACATTGATTTTAATTATATTATATCATTTATATAAGACTGCAAATATTTCTTATTTGTTACAGTTAATCCATAAAATCTATTCCGTTTGCAATTCTTTTGAATCGATAATGCCCGCAGAAGATATAAAAGCTGAAAACATCCAAAACAAAATAACCGATTTAGGCATATATAAGATATGTTCTGCAATACCGTGAACCATAATTGACAGAAGTCCTGCCAAAAGCCCGGCTGAAACATAGCTTAAATATTTATCTTTTGTTTTAATTAAAAACCTTACGCCGTGAATAAATAAGGAAAGAACGACCCAAGCAAAAGTCAATATACCGAATATACCCATCTCTGCCATTATTTCAAGATACATGTTATGACTATGCCAAGCCTTGGCACCCCTAATGCCGTATTCGTAAAACGTATTTCTAAAAGCCCAATAACCATATCCCACTCCTGTTATCCAAAAGTCTTTTATCATATTTATTGCGCCTTCCCATATAAATGTCCTATACTCATTTGATGTATCCTGAATATTACCTATGGTACTTATCCTCTGCAATACCACCTTAGGTGCAAGAGGAATAGCTAAAGTACCTCCGGCAATGAAAAATGGAATATACTTAAATAGTTTTAAAACAAAAAACAAAAGCATACCGGCGGCAAAACCCAACCAAGCCCCCCTGGAAGCAGTAAGCAGTAGACATGTAAACATAGTCGCAGCCAGTATAAAAGCTATAAACTTATTCATTAACTTTCTATATACAAATAGTAATGCTATGGAAACAGGTAAAATATGTTCCAAATATTCTGCAAAAACATTGGGATTTCCAAAAGTACCTACAACTCTTGTTTTTAGATCCGGGTTTAACTCCAAATCAACCCATGATTTGCTTGTTGTACCTAAAGTAAAGTATTGAAAAATACCGTAACATGACATTATAAAAGCAGTAATTATAAAAATTTTAATAGCTTTATCCAATTCTTCCTTTGTCTTAATAGTGTTAACTATAGTAAAATATAAAGCCACGCTTATTAAGCTGACAAATAGATTCTGCAGACTTAAAAGAAAAGATACGGAAATTAAAGTAGTAATAATCTGAACAAATGCGAAAGAGGCAATAGGTAAGTTTAACGGATCAGATACAAATTCAGTATCCTTTGTAATAATGGTTTTTATAATAAAAGAAAAAACTACAATACCCGTAAGAATTAAAGTTGATTCATTAGGTAAAAACGGGATTGCAATTATTAATATATTTAAACCCCAAAGAGGGCTTTTTAAAACTATTGAAGATACAACTATGCTTCCTATTAATTTTAAGGCTATTCCCATATTACTTGCCCCCTTAATCTACACTCGACCAATACTCACAAACAGATTTAACAAAAAAGCTATTTAATAAAACGGTTTTTATTCTACATGCTTCGCAATACCTTATATTGTCTAAAACCTTCTTTACATTACTTATATATTTACTATTATTTGCGGCCTCTTTAAGAGGAAACCCTTTAATTATCTTTTGTTCAAAAATATCGAATAGTGATTTAAGCAATCTATATGTAAAAGCGTTTTTATGTATCTCTATATTAAAAAAACCGGAAATAAATTTCCCGAAAAAGCTGTTATTCCATAACACACCAGTCCATTGGCATATCCTATGAAAAAAACTATGGGTATAAGCTATCTCCAGTTTATTTCCACTGTTAATAACAAAGAGTATAAGCTTGCTTTTATCTTGCATTTTTAATACCTCTATTCATCAATAATGACATCATATACAAAACCCCTAGTACCGAATTTTTTACCCTTTACCGATGTAATATATCCGACTCTCACTTCTTGGCCGCCCATATATATACCGGTTTTACTGACTACTGCATCCCCTTCGATATATATCTTTACATCATAACGATTTGGTATTTCCGCCTCAACAAATCTTCCATCAGCTGTTTCAGCCATCTTTTTAGCCGGTAATGCTTCCTTCTTTACAATTTTTCCATATACAGTGTTTTTATCATAGTCTTTGGCTATCTCGCCTACTTCAATAGCATTGTAAGTAACATCCCTGACCTCTTGAATAAAATATACCATGGTGACTTTCTGTGTATTAACGACTACAGTCGGGTTTACTCTAAAAACTTTATATGCCCCAAAGCCCACTAATACTATTAACATGATACTTATAAATAAATCAATGATATTTATAAAACCAAAAAGCCTTCCTTTTTCATCAATAATTTTCATTTAAGCACCTCCATTTTACTATTATCATATATTGCCTGATTCTATTCAATCCCTTATTTTTCTTTATAAAAGATTCCCATATAGATTTTTCTTGCAGCAAAATCTTTTGTTACTTTCCCCTTCAAGAAGATTATTACATTGCTACGATTACTGAGTCATTCTAAAATCTTGATATTTTGCTCCCTCTTTCTTTAATCTAAGCCCTTTAAAATAAGCAATTACCATAAAGTAAATACTGTACATTTGTCTAAATCTCATCCAAACCTTATTATCTTTATTATACTTCTCATAAGTCTTTTTATAAGAATCGAAATTGATTTCTCTAAATAATTCAACACCACCGTCAGTACCTGCCAAAATCCCGTTAAGCTTGTTCATTAATAGAACAGATTCAAAAGACATAGTCTGAGATTTATATATTTCCAGTAAAGCCGATTTACTGCTCATATAACTTGCACAATCAACATAATGGGTGATACCATAAACAGATATGGGAGAATTAATTTCATAAGCAAAAAGTCTTGCTTTGTTTTCTATCATTTCCATAGCATTAATAAATATACCGCTTGTAGCACTGTGGTCACTATGGCCATCCATAAAGTAGGGAATCATGATAATGTCCGGTTTAAATTCATCAATTATTTCAGCAACTTTTTTTGATGCGTCAATATCATTGCTATCCAATATCCCGTCACCTTTATTTAAAAATTCCGGCAATTCCATTTTGAGTTTTTTTGCTACTTCCAAGGCTTCAATTTTTCTGGTTTTGGCTAAAGCCTCACTATTAATACTATCTGTACTCATTGAACCATCGGTCATAAACACACATTTGATTTTATTGTCTCCCTCTATTCCTTGCTGTATAAAACAACCGCAACCTAAAACTTCATCATCTTGATGAGGGGCAAGGATTAAAACCTTTTTTTTCGAAAATATTAATTCTTTTATACCTGCTGTTTTCTTTTTTACCATATATAAATAAAAGCCAATTACAAGTCTATCAAATAATAATATAGGTTTGGCGAGTATTCTTTTTACAAATTCCTTCATATAGATTCCACACCCCATTTTCCTGTTTGTCCAATGTTATATAAGCCGAATTTCAAAACTAAATCACTTTATGCATGTCATCCTGAGGCTTCAGCCGAAGGATCTTTTCTCTTTGTAACATAAGATTCTT
>CAYXUX010000041.1:0-15584 GCA_964468275.1 uncultured Clostridiaceae bacterium | reverse complement strand
CACCGATAGCAATCGAAGAAGGCTTAAGATTTGCTATTAGAGAAGGCGGAAGGACGGTTGGTGCCGGAGCCGTTTCATCTATAATAGAATAAATACTATTAAGGATTATAAAAAGGACTGGGGATGCCTAGTCCTTTTAAAAAGTATTAAACAGTAATATTTAGGTAATACTTTAAGAAATAGTTAAATAATTATAAAAAACCTCATATTGACATACTAAAAGAATTATGATAAATTTTTAAGGTAGCTTAAAATTAAACTATTGATAATTAAGTTAAAAGCCGGATGATTGGGAGGTGCCGTAATGAGGGTTAAAGTTATTCTTGCATGCAATGAGTGCAAGCAAAGGAATTATAGTACAATGAAGAATAAAAAGAATGACCCGGATAGAATAGAAATGAATAAGTATTGCAAGTTTTGCAAAAAGCATACATCTCATAAAGAGACAAAATAAGCTGTAAAGGAGAAGAGGTAAATGGCGGATACAGCTAAAAAAAGTAATATAATGAAGCACTTCAGAGATACAAAAGCTGAAATGAAAAAAGTAAGCTGGCCAACTAGGAAAGAAGTATTTAAGCATACGCAGGTAGTCCTGATTGCTATAACTATTATCGGTTTAGCTTTATGGCTTGCTGATTTAGCATTTGGTACGGTATTAAACTTTTTCATAATGAAATAATAAGGGAGGTAAGACCTGAAAAGTGAAAATATTAGGTCTGCTTATTTATGGAAGATAAAGGCAAGTGGTATGTAGTTCATACATATTCAGGCTACGAAAATAAAGTTATGGCAAATATAGAAAAGATAGTTGAGAACAGAAATATGCAGGACATTATTTTTGAGATCAAAGTCCCAATAGAGGAACAGATAGAAATTAAAAATGGGAAAAAGAAAATTACGCAGAAAAAAATTTTCCCCGGATATGTTCTTGTTAAAATGATTATGACCGATGAATCTTGGTATGTTGTAAGAAATACCAGAGGAGTTACCGGCTTCGTCGGACCGGGTTCAAAGCCGGTACCACTTAGTGATGCCGAAATTAAAAATCTTGGTGTTGAAAGGGTGCCGATTAAGCTGGATGCTAAAATTGGGAACAGTGTGAAAGTGATTTCCGGACCTTTTGAAAATTTTGTCGGAACAATTCAAGAAATTAATAATGAAAAGCAAAAAGTAAAAGTTATGGTTTCTATGTTTGGAAGAGAAACACCTGTGGAGCTTGAATTTGTGCAAATAGAAGTTTTATAATGAAATGCTCGTTTAATTTGATATATTAAAGGTTTAAAGAGAGGAGGTGCAATATGGCGAAAAAAGTTACAGCAATAGTTAAATTGCAAGTTCCTGCAGGCAAAGCGACACCTGCACCGCCGATAGGACCTGCCTTAGGTCAGCATGGTGTAAATATAATGGGATTTTGTAAGGAATTTAATGAAAAAACAGCAAAACAAGCCGGATTAATCATACCCGTTGTAATTTCCATATATCAGGATAGGTCTTTTTCATTTATTTTAAAAACACCGCCTGCTTCGGTATTATTGAAAAAAGCTGCCGGAATAGAAAGCGGTTCGGGAGAACCTAATGTGAATAAAGTTGCTAAAGTGTCAAAGGATAAAGTTCGGGAAATAGCGGAATTAAAGATGCCTGATCTCAATGCATCCTGTATAGAGACTGCGATGAAAATGGTAGAAGGAACTGCAAGAAGTATGGGCATAATAATTGAAGAATAAAATGAGTGGGAGGATTTTTCCGTTTACCACAAGGAGGATTAAAAATGTTTAGAGGTAAAAAATATAAGGATAGTTTAAAATTAATAGAACACGGCAAGCTTTATGGGGCATTGGAAGCAGTAGAATTGGTTCAAAAAACTGCAAAAGCGAAATTTGATGAATCCGTAGAGGTGCATGTAAGGCTTGGGGTTGATTCAAGGCATGCTGATCAGCAAGTGAGGGGAGTAGTCGTGCTGCCTCATGGAACGGGCAAGTCATTAAAGGTCTTAGTTTTTGCTAAAGGAGAAAAGGCAAAAGAAGCGGAAGAAGCGGGAGCAGATTTTGTCGGAGCAGAGGAACTTGTAACAAAGATTCAGAGCGAGAGCTGGTTTGATTACGATGCTGTTGTTGCAACTCCCGATATGATGAGTATTGTAGGGCGATTGGGTAAGTTATTAGGCCCTAAAGGATTAATGCCTAATCCTAAATCCGGTACTGTGACATTTGACGTTGCTAAAGCTGTTAATGACATAAAAGCGGGAAAAGTTGAATATAGAGTGGATAAAACTAACATTATACACGTATCAATTGGCAAAATATCATTTGGTACGGAAAAATTGACAGAGAATTTTAAAATTTTGATGGAAGCTATTATCAAAGCTAAACCTGCCGCGGCAAAGGGAACATATTTAAGAAGTATTACAATGACAAGTACCATGGGTCCCGGCATAAAAGTTAATCCGTCTCATATATTTGAATAAAATTAAATTGAATATATACCGTAGACAGTAGGTGCAGTAAGCTTAATATCCTACCGAGGCTTTACCATAAATAGGATGACCTCTCTATGTCTACGGAGAGGTTTTTGTGTATTTAAAATACTATTAGCTTTGATATAGAAGGAGGTGGAACAGTGTCGAGATTTCTTGAAGAGAAAAAGAAAATTGTCAGCGAGGTTAAAGATAAACTGGAAAAATCAAATTCTGTGGTATTAGTTGATTATAAAGGTATAAATGTTGCAGATGTGACGGAATTAAGAAGAAGATTCAGAGAAGCCGGAGTTGATTATAAAGTATATAAGAATACTTTATTTAAAAGAGCGGCGGAAGATTTGGGTATCAAGGATTTGAGTGAATTCTTAGAAGGTGCTACGTCCTTTGCTTTTGGATATGATGATGCAATTGCACCGGCAAGAACTATAAATAAGTTTCTTAAAGATTACCCTAAAGTAACTATAAAAATTAAAGCAGGTATAATAGAGAAGGGATTTATGGATGCAGAATCTGTTAAAACTTTAGGAGACTTACCCACAAGGGAGGTTCTTTTATCTATGCTTGTTGGTGGATTACAAGGAACAGTGAGGAACTTAGCTTATATGCTTAATGCAATAAAGGAAAATAAAGAAGCGGAAGCTCAATAATAATTAGGAGGTAAAATTAAAATGGCCAGTGAAAAGATTACCCAATTAATAGAAGAAATAAAAAGTATGACAGTATTGGAATTATCAGAATTGGTAAAGGCGATAGAGGAGGAATTTGGAGTGACTGCTGCCGCACCGGTAGCTGTTGCGGCAGGACCCGCAGGTGCCGAAGCATCTGCTGAAGAACAAACTGAGTTCAACGTAGTTTTGGCTAGTGTTGGTGCACAAAAGATTAAAGTTATAAAAGTTGTAAGAGAAATCACAGGGCTTGGATTAAAAGAAGCAAAAGATCTCGTGGACGGGGCACCTAATCCGGTGAAAGAAGGCTTAGGCAAGGAAGAAGCTGAAGAATTAAAGGCAAAACTTGAAGAGGTTGGAGCAGAAGTAGAAATTAAATAATAAGAGCCGCAAAAGCGGCTTTTATTATTTAATAAAAAAAGAAAACTGTTTTATTAAATAATAAAACAAACACATGTACATCATGCCAACATTTTTGAATCTCATATAATAAATTATTATTTTTATTTCCCGGGAAATTGTTTTATTTAAATTCTTTAGCTTTTAGATTTTTCTGATTTTTCATTGACAGGCGACAAGACCTGTGTTATTATTATAAATTGCATTGGTATTGTTAAATTTAAATAATAATAGTTTAATTGTATAGAATTAACTAATTAAGGCAATATTAAAATCGGTATGCTAAATTTTATTTTTCAAAAGAAAATTTAATTGTTAAACTATTGGTTATTATATTATTTTTATAACAATAATACAACCATAACGGTTTATGATTTAATAAAAGCTTTTGATTAATACATAGGTTGGGATGAGTTTTAATAGACAATATCTTAAAAGAATCCTATTTCGTAATATCGAGATTATTCCGATAAAAACATCTTTTTCTTATGTAAAATTAAAAAGCTTAATTTTTATTTATTATTAAGGGGTGAGCAACTTATGGTACATCCGGTCAATTTTGGCAAGAGCAAAAGGATGAGTTACTCAAGTATTGATGAAGTTATGGATATGCCAAATCTTATTGAGGTACAAAAGAACTCTTATAATTGGTTTTTGGAAGAAGGATTAAAGGAGGTTTTTAATGATATATCTCCAATAACAGATTATAGTGGCAATCTTATACTTGAATTTGTAGATTACTCTTTAGAGGGAAAGCCGAAATATAATGTAGAAGAGTGTAAAGAAAGAGATGTTACTTATTCAGCACCTTTAAAAGTAAGAATAAGACTCGCTAACAAGTCCAATAATGAAGTTAAAGAGCAGGAAGTTTTTATGGGTGATTTTCCTTTAATGACGGAGCAAGGCACTTTTATTATTAATGGTGCGGAAAGAGTAATAGTGAGTCAGTTAGTAAGATCCCCGGGAGTGTATTATAATGAATCCATTGATAAGACAGGTAAAAGGCTTCATGCGGCAACAGTTATACCTAATAGAGGGGCATGGCTGGAATACGAAATGGATTCCAATGATATTATGTGGGTTAGGATTGACAGAACAAGAAAGGTCCCCATAACCGTATTTTTAAAAGCCCTTGGCTTTGGTACGGAGCAGCAAATTGAAGGATTATTGGGTGAAGACGAAAGAATTAAAGCTTCACTTTTAAAAGATGTTACTAAAAGTGCTGAAGAAGGTTTAATAGAAGTATATAGACGACTTAGACCCGGGGAACCGCCTACGGTGGAAAGTGCCAAATCTCTTTTAGATGTTTTATTTTTTGATGCGAAACGATATGATTTGGCAAAGGTCGGCAGGTACAAGTTTAATAAGAAACTTTCCTTATCCTCCAGATTAAGTGGTCAAATATTACAAGATGACGTTATTGATCCTAGGACGGGGGAAGTTTTGGCTAAAGCCGGAGAAAAAATTAAAAGAGAAAAGGCTCAAGAAATTCAAAATGCAGGTATAAATGAAATTTATGTTGTAACTGAAGAAAAACCTGTAAAAATTGTAGGGAATAATGTAGTAGATATAAATAAGTATTTGGACTTTGATATTTCAAGTATGGAAATAAAAGAACTTGTAAATCTTACAGTGTTAAAAGAAATTTTAGAAAATAATGAAACTGAAGAGGGCATAAAAGAAGAGATTAAAAATAGAATTACTGATTTAATACCTAAACATATTGTAGTAGATGATATCATTGCTACTGTCTCTTATGCACTTAATATTATTTACGGTGTAGGCAGTGTTGATGATATCGACCATTTGGGAAATAGAAGACTGAGATCAGTAGGTGAATTATTGCAGAATCAATTTAGAATTGGGTTGTCCAGAATGGAAAGAGTAGTTAGAGAAAGAATGACTATTCAGGATATAGATTTAGTTACACCACAGCAGCTTATCAATATAAGACCTGTATCCGCATCTATTAAGGAATTCTTTGGGAGCAGTCAGCTGTCACAATTTATGGACCAGACAAATCCCCTTGCGGAGCTTACACATAAAAGGAGATTGTCTGCATTGGGACCCGGTGGATTATCCAGAGAAAGAGCGGGATTTGAGGTAAGAGACGTTCATCATTCCCACTATAGCAGGATGTGCCCCATAGAAACACCGGAAGGGCCAAATATAGGACTAATCGGAAGCCTAAGTACCTACGCTCGGATAAATGAATACGGGTTTATTGAGGCTCCTTATAGAGTTGTTAAAACTGATGAAAATGGTGAAAAGGTTGTAACAAATGAGATTGTGTATGTAACTGCAGATGTTGAAGATGATTTAATAGTTGCACAAGCAAATGAACCTTTGGATGCTGAAGGACATTTCAAAGAAAAGAAGGTAGCGGCTAGGATTAGGCATGAAATAATCGTCGTACCGGTTTCCGAAGTGGAATACATGGACGTATCTCCGAAACAGGTAGTCTCTGTTGCAACTGCAATGATACCGTTTTTGGAAAATGATGATGCCAACCGTGCATTAATGGGCTCTAATATGCAGCGGCAAGCAGTTCCATTGATTAAATCGGAATATGCCATTGTAGGTACCGGGATGGAATACAAGGCGGCAATTGATTCCGGTGTAGTGATAAAAGCAATTGATTCGGGAGTTGTTGAAAAAGTTAGTGCAAATGAAATAATTATAAAGAACAGTAACGTGCAAAAGGATAAATATAAGTTGTCTAAATTTACAAGGTCAAATCAAGGTACATGTATAAATCAACGACCTTTTGTTAAAAAGGGTGAAATGGTAAAGAAAGGACAAGTTATTGCGAATGGCCCATCAACGGATTTAGGAGAAATTGCACTTGGAAAAAATGTCCTTATTGGTTTTATGGCGTGGGAAGGTTACAATTATGAAGATGCAATTTTGATAAGTGAAAAATTGGTTAAAGAAGATGTGTTTACATCTATACACATAGAAGAATACGAGTCGGAAGCCAGAGATACGAAACTAGGTCCTGAAGAGATAACCCGGGACATTCCAAATGTCGGAGATGATGCATTGAAGGATTTGGATGAAAGGGGAATTATCAGAATAGGAGCTGAAGTAAGGACAGGAGATATTCTTGTAGGTAAGGTTACTCCAAAGGGAGAAACAGAGCTTACAGCAGAGGAAAGGCTTTTAAGAGCAATATTCGGAGAAAAAGCCAGAGAGGTAAGAGATACTTCTTTAAGAGTACCTCATGGAGAAGCGGGAATTGTTGTGGATGTAAAAGTATTTACCAGAGATAACGGAGATGAATTGTCTCCGGGTGTTAATCAATTGGTAAGAGTATATATTGCACAAAAAAGAAAAATTTCAGTAGGGGATAAAATGGCCGGGCGTCATGGTAATAAGGGTGTAATATCTAGGATATTACCTGAAGAAGATATGCCGTTTTTACCAAATGGTACTCCTCTTGAGATAGTGCTTAATCCTTTGGGAGTGCCGTCCCGTATGAATATCGGACAGGTTTTGGAAGTGCACTTGGGTTTAGCTGCAAAAGCACTTGGATGGAAAATTTCCACACCGGTATTTGACGGAGCTAATGAAAACGAAATAATGGATACATTAGAGATGGCGAATAAAGTTATTCAAGTGAAAAAACAGCTAAAGCATATAAAAGACAAACTGGTTGTAACTGAAAAAACAAAAGACAATGAGCCTGATATTAGTGACAATAAGGGGATAATTGAAGAATATCTAAAAGACAATGTATTTAGAATAGATGATAGATTAGCCGCAATTAAAGAAAAAATAGAAGTGACGGATCTTTATGATAGGCACAAAATTGAAGATTTAATAAAAGAATTTGGCGATAATCCATTGGATGATATAGCCATGGACAGAACGGGTAAAATTGAACTAAGAGACGGCAGAACAGGGGAGTATTTTGATAAACCGATAGCCGTTGGTTATATGTATATTCTAAAACTATTACACTTGGTAGATGATAAAATACATGCCAGATCGACGGGTCCGTATTCTTTAGTTACTCAGCAGCCTCTGGGAGGTAAGGCACAATTCGGAGGTCAGCGTTTTGGTGAAATGGAGGTTTGGGCTCTTGAAGCTTATGGTGCCGCACACACATTGCAGGAAATACTTACCGTTAAGTCTGACGATGTGGTGGGAAGAGTAAAAACTTATGAAGCAATAGTTAAAGGAGAAAATATACCGGAGCCCGGGGCACCTGAAGCCTTTAAAGTATTAATTAAAGAATTACAAAGCTTGGCTCTGGATGTAAAAGTATTTACAGAGGAAAAGGAAGAGATTGTAATAAAGGAGTCTGTAGAAGATAATTTAGAAGATATAAGTAACGAAATGGAAACAAGAGAAGATATGGATTTATCAGGTATTCCATATAAAAGTGTCAAAGAAGAAGAAAAGGAAAGCCTTTATGATGATTATAGCGATGATGCTGATGAGTTTGAATTTGAATTGGATATAGATGACTTGATAATAAAGGATGAAGAAGAGCTTGAAAGTAAAGAAAACGAAAATAGCGAAGATGAAGAAGATTATTAAAGGAAGGGAGAGAAGAGCCCTTGTTGGAATTAAATAGCTTCGAATCATTAAAAATCGGATTGGCTTCTCCGGAGAAAATAAGGGAATGGTCAAAAGGAGAAGTAAAAAAACCGGAAACCATTAATTATAGGACTTTGAAGCCTGAAAAAGAGGGCCTATTTTGTGAAAGGATATTTGGACCTACAAAGGATTGGGAATGTCATTGCGGTAAATATAAAAGAATAAGGTACAAGGGTATTATATGCGATAGATGCGGTGTAGAAGTGACAAAAGCTAAAGTTAGAAGAGAAAGAATAGGGCATATTGAATTAGCTGCTCCGGTTTCACATATTTGGTATTTTAAGGGCATTCCAAGTCGTATGGGCCTTTTGTTGGATATGTCACCGCGAGCTTTAGAAAAGGTGCTTTATTTCGCATCCTATATTGTGATTGATCCGGGTGATACTAATTTGGCTTGCAAGCAATTGTTAAACGAAAAAGAATATAGAGAAGCAAAAGAGCAATTCGGTGCGAAATTTAGAGTCGGTATGGGAGCGGAGGCAGTAAAAGAACTATTGGAATTAGTTGATCTGGATGCTCTTTCAAAGGAATTAAGAGTGGGCTTAAAAGAAAGCACAGGCCAAAAGAAATTAAGAACAGTCAGAAGACTTGAAGTAGTTGAAGCATTTAGAAAATCAGGTAATAAACCGGAGTGGATGATTCTTGATGTTATTCCGGTGATACCCCCGGATTTGAGGCCAATGGTTCAGTTGGACGGCGGAAGATTTGCAACATCGGATTTAAATGACTTATATCGCAGAGTGATAAATAGGAATAATAGATTGAAAAGGCTGTTGGATTTGCAAGCTCCGGATATAATTGTCAGGAACGAAAAAAGAATGCTGCAAGAAGCGGTGGATGCTCTAATAGATAATGGCAGGCGGGGCAGACCCGTTACGGGACCGGGAAACAGGCCTTTAAAATCCTTATCCGATATGTTGAAAGGCAAACAAGGAAGATTTAGACAAAACCTGTTGGGCAAACGTGTTGATTATTCGGGGCGCTCCGTTATAGTTGTCGGACCTGATTTAAAGCTTTATCAATGCGGTTTGCCAAAAGAAATGGCATTGGAATTGTTTAAGCCTTTTGTAATGAAAAAATTAGTCAAGGACGGGCTTGCTCATAATATAAAAAGTGCAAAACGAATGGTTGAGAGAGTTAGAACTGAAGTGTGGGATGTACTGGAAGAAGTTATAAAAGAACATCCGGTGCTTTTAAATCGTGCACCAACCTTGCACAGATTGGGAATACAAGCCTTCGAACCTGTCTTAGTAGAAGGAAGGGCTTTAAAGCTTCACCCTCTTGTTTGTACTGCTTATAATGCGGATTTTGATGGGGACCAGATGGCTGTTCACGTACCTTTATCTGTTGAAGCTCAAGCAGAGGCAAGATTCCTTATGCTTTCATCAAATAATATATTAGCGCCAAAGGATGGAAGGCCCGTAGTAAGTCCGACGCAAGATATGGTTATGGGAATATATTACTTGACTATTCATGTTGCCGATGAAAAAGGCGAGGGTAAGATTTTCTCTAATTATGATGAAATGCTTATGGCATATCAATTAGGAGAAATAGGCCTTCATGCAAAAGTAAAAATCAGAATGAAAAAAGAATTTAACGGTGAAATAAAAACCAAAATTATGGAGAATACAGTGGGTAGATTTATATTTAATAATTCTGTTCCACAGGATATTGGTTTTGTTGATAGAACAAAAGAGGAGAATATATTTATCCTTGAATACGATCCGAGAGATGAGGATGGAAATATAAGACCTATAGATAAAAAAATGCTGGGTGAAATAGTTGATAAATGCTATAGAAAACATGGCTCGACAACCACTTCGTTAGTTTTGGATGAAATTAAAGATATCGGTTTTCATTATGCAACCAAGGGAGCCGTTACAATCGGTGTTACAGATATAGCTATACCGGAAGCTAAAAAAACACTATTATCGGAATCAGATTCCAAGATTGATAATATTGAAAAAATGTTTAGAAGAGGGCTTATTTCAGATAATGAAAGATATGAAAGAGTCATTGAAACATGGCAAAATGCCACTGAAGATATCACAGGTGCTTTAATGGAAGACCTGGACAGACTAAATCCGGTCTTTATGATGGCAAACTCAGGTGCCAGAGGAAGCGTTAATCAGATAAGACAATTGGCAGGTATGAGGGGGCTTATGGCAAATACCTCGGGGATGATAATAGAAATTCCTATAAGGGCTAACTTTAGGGAAGGATTAAATGTGTTGGAATTTTTTATATCAACTCACGGCGCTAGAAAAGGCCTTGCCGATACGGCGCTGCGAACAGCGGATTCCGGTTATCTGACAAGGCGCTTGGTT
The DNA here is from genome assembly GCA_964468275.1 of uncultured Clostridiaceae bacterium. Classification (GTDB taxonomy): domain Bacteria; phylum Bacillota; class Clostridia; order Lutisporales; family Lutisporaceae; genus JAAYKT01. The sequence goes on along the minus strand of CAYXUX010000041.1, from coordinate 5,112 downwards.
GATGTCAGCCAAGATGTAATAGTTAGAGAATATGATTGTGGTACTGAAGAAGGACTTTGGGTATCAGAGATTAGAGACGGAAATGAAATTATAGAGAAGCTAGAAGATAGGCTTGTGGGAAGATTTCCCATAGAAGATGTGAAGCACCCCAAGACCGGCGAAATATTAGTCAATAAAGATATATTAATCACGGATGAAACAGCCGAAGAAATTGTAAAAGCCGGTATAAAGAAAGTATATATTCGCTCTGTTTTGAATTGTCGATCGAGGCATGGAGTATGTGCTAAATGTTACGGGGTAAATTTGGCCGTAGGGGACATGGTAAACATTGGGGAAGCAGTAGGAATAATTGCAGCCCAATCTATCGGAGAACCGGGAACTCAGCTTACCATGAGGACTTTCCATACCGGAGGTGCCTATGTTGAGGGAGATGATATTACTCAGGGTCTTCCAAGAGTTGAAGAGTTATTTGAGGCGAGGAAACCCAAAGGTTTGGCAACTATATCGGAAATATCCGGTACTGTAAAAATAGACGATACAAATAAAAAGAAAAAAGAAGTTATTGTGGTGGGAGAAGACGGCGAAAGCAGAACTTACGGAATACCTTACGGTTCAAGGGTAAAGGTTTCTGAAGGTGAACTCATTGAAGCCGGTGATGAAATAACAGAAGGTTCTGTAAATCCCCATGATATATTAAAAATAAAAGGAGTTGTGGGAGTACAGACCTACCTACTGCAAGAGGTGCAAAGGGTATATAGGCTGCAAGGGGTTGATATTGCTGACAAACATATAGAGGTCATTGTCAGACAAATGCTTAGAAAAGTTAAAATTGACGATGCGGGAGACACTGATTTGCTTCCCGGCGGATTGTTTGATATTTTTAAATACGAGGAAGAAAATAAAAAGATTGCCGAAGAAGGCGGCATAAAAGCTTCGGGTAAAAGAGTGCTTTTAGGCATCACAAAAGCCTCATTAGCTACGGATTCATTCCTTTCAGCCGCATCCTTCCAAGAAACAACACGAGTGCTGACGGAAGGAGCAATAAAAGGGAAAGAAGATCCTTTGGTAGGACTTAAAGAAAATGTTATTATCGGAAAGCTTATACCTGCCGGAACCGGGATGAAAAGATATAAAGATGTCGGTATTAGACCTACAGAAACAATTGTTGAATCGGCGATTATAAAAAGACAAGCCGCAGAAATGATTGAGAGTCAAGTAGAGGGAATAACTGATAACCAAATTGGAAAAGTCAAGAAAAATGATTTAATGGGCGAAGTTAAACTTAGTGTTGACAATGAATCAGTATAAATGATAAAATAATCAAGTGTGTAAAAACTGATATTCTTTTTAAGAGGGAGGTATTATATGGATGAATTGAAATCCTCAAAAAAAAGGATAATAGGGTTAAAACAAACTGTAAAAGCTGTAAGTGAAAATAAAGTGTATAAAGTTTATATTGCAAATGATGCGGATAACTATATTAAAAGCAGTATTTTAAAAGCTTGTAATGGTAAGGATTTGGAAATTCTATATGTTAATACTATGAAAGAACTTGGAGAGGCATGTGGAATTGAAGTTAAAGCTTCAACTGCATCATTGTTAAAAAGCTAAAATATACCCCTTCAAGGAAGGGGTATATTTAAGTATATATAATAGAAATATAATGAAGGAGGTGAATTTAATGCCAACCATTAACCAATTGGTGAGAAAAGGCAGATTGGATGTAACTTATAAATCTGATTCTCCCGCACTTATGGAATGTCCTCAAAAAAGAGGCGTGTGTACTGTTGTAAAAACTACAACCCCTAAGAAGCCTAATTCTGCTTTAAGGAAAATTGCCAGAGTTAGATTGACGAACGGGATGGAGGTTTCCGGATATATTCCCGGAATAGGACATAATCTGCAAGAACACTCCGTTGTTCTTATTAGAGGCGGCAGAGTTAAGGATTTGCCCGGTGTAAGATATCACATCATCAGAGGGACATTGGATACAGCCGGAGTAACAGATAGGAAGCAAAGCAGATCTAAATATGGTGCCAAAAGACCAAAAAAATAATAAGTGCGATTATTTATCACGTGAAAACGTGTAAAAATATACTATGCACAGCGGCATTATTTAAATAATGCCGAGTACCGATGAAAATTAATTTGTTAGGAGGGAAGTAAAGTGCCGAGAAAAGGATTTATTCCAAAAAGAGAGGTATTATCAGATCCGCTATATAATGACAAAATAGTTACAAAACTAATAAATCATATAATGCTTGATGGAAAAAAGGGGATTTCACAAAAAATCGTATATGGTGCTTTTGATATAATAAGGAATAAGACAGGTAAAGACCCATTAGAAGTATTTGAAACAGCTATGAATAATGTAATGCCTATCTTGGAAGTTAAAGCAAGGCGTATTGGCGGAGCTACTTATCAAGTGCCTGTGGAAGTCAGAGCCGATAGACGCCAAGCTTTGGGAATGAGATGGATAGTTGATTATTCCAGGAAGAGGAACGAAAAAACTATGCGGGAAAGATTAGCGGGAGAAATAATGGATGCTGCTAACAATGTGGGTTCGAGTATTAAAAAGAAAGAAGACACTCACAAGATGGCCGAAGCAAATAAGGCATTTGCTCATTATAGATGGTAATAATAAATTTTAAAATAATGATTGAGTTTAATTTGTTGAGAATAGATAAAAATGATTTTTACTACAGAGAGGGGGATTTAAGTGCCTAGGCAGTTACAACTGGAACAAACAAGGAATATTGGAATAATGGCTCATATAGACGCAGGAAAGACTACAACGACGGAAAGAATATTGTATTATACCGGCAGGACTCACAAAGTCGGCGAGACCCACGAAGGTTCTGCAACTATGGATTGGATGGAGCAGGAGCAAGAGAGGGGAATAACCATCACGTCGGCTGCGACTACTGCTGAATGGAAAAACCATAGGATAAACATTATAGATACGCCAGGGCACGTGGACTTTACAGTTGAAGTAGAAAGGTCATTGCGTGTTCTCGATGGTGCAATTGCGGTATTTTGTGCAAAAGGCGGTGTTGAACCTCAATCGGAAACCGTATGGCGGCAAGCCGATAAATATAAAGTACCGAGGATTGCATATGTTAATAAAATGGACATTATGGGTGCGGATTTTTTAAGAACCGTAAAAATGTTAAGGGAAAGATTAATGACTAATGCTGTACCTGTACAGTTGCCTATTGGTAAAGAAGATAGTTTTGTAGGCATAGTAGATCTTATTAAGATGAAAGCAGAAATATATAAAGACGATATGGGGCAAGAAATTGAAGAAACGGATATACCTGAAGATATATTAAATTTAGCAAAAGAGTATAGAGAAAATATGATAGAATCGGCCTCTGAACATGATGAAGAGCTTATGATGAAATATCTTGAAGGTGAAGAAATAGAGGAAGAATGTATAAAAAGAGCTCTAAGAAAAGGAACAATAGAAAACCAGCTAACACCGGTTTTATGTGGTTCATCATATAAAAACAAAGGTGTTCAATTGGTTATGGATGCAGTAGTTGATTATTTACCTTCACCCTTGGATATACCTCCTGTAGAAGGATTATCTATTGACGGTTCTGATAAACTTATAAGGCAAGCATCGGATGAAGAACCATTTGCCGCTTTAGCTTTTAAAATTATGGTTGATTCTTATGTAGGAAAGTTGGCTTTTTTTAGAGTATATTCAGGTAAGTTACAAGCAGGTTCCTATGTTTATAATTCTACAAAAGGTAAAAAAGAGAGATTAGGAAGAATACTTCAAATGCATGCAAATCATAGGGAAGAAATTAAAGAAGTGCATACCGGAGATATTGCCGCCGTTGTAGGATTGAGGGATACTACAACAGGGGATACACTTTGCTCGGAAAATAATCAAATAATTTTGGAATCAATGCAGTTTCCCGAACCTGTTATCTCTGTAGCTATAGAGCCTAAGACAAAAGCGGGGCAGGAAAAGATGGGCATTGCTTTATCAAAATTATCAGAAGAAGACCCAACTTTCAAGACCTATACAAATGAGGAAACAGGCCAGACAATTATAGCCGGGATGGGTGAATTGCATCTTGAAGTAATTGTTAATAGGATGTTAAGAGAATATAGAGTTGATGCAAATGTTGGTAAACCGCAAGTGGCTTATAAAGAGACAATAAAGAAAAATGTGAAATCAGAAGGTAGATTTATAAGGCAATCCGGCGGTAAGGGGCAATATGGTCATGTATGGCTTGAAATTGAACCAAAAAAATTGGGCGAAGGCTTTGAATTTGTAAATAAAATAGTTGGCGGGGCAATTCCTAAGGATTTCATACCTTCGATTAAAGAAGGCGTAGAGGAAGCATTACAAAACGGAGTCCTTGGGGGTTATAAAGTGATTGACATAAAAGTAACTTTGCTTGATGGGTCTTTTCATGAAGTAGATTCTTCTGAGATGGCTTTTAAAATAGCTGCATCAATAGCTTTTAAAGATGCAATGAAAAAAGCAACACCAATACTCTTAGAACCAATCATGAAAGTTGAAGCAACAATACCTGAAGAATATTTAGGTGATGTAATGGGAGATATTAATTCAAGAAGAGGAAAAATTGAAGGCATGGATGTCCGAGCAGGAGCACAAGTAGTAAAAGGGTACGTACCTCTTGCCGAAATGTTTGGCTATGCAACCGATTTAAGATCAAAAACCCAAGGCAGGGGAACATATACAATGGAAATGGATCACTTTGAAGAGGTTCCAAAGGGTATTACAGAAAAAATATTATTAAGATAAATTCTAACGAGCTTTGAAGCAAAATTATTAACATTTTTTAAGGAGGAAAATAAAATGGCAAAAGCAAAATTTGAAAGAACAAAACCCCACGTAAATATAGGAACAATAGGACACGTTGACCACGGTAAGACAACACTTACTGCGGCAATAACAACAGTTTTATCAAAATTTGGAGGAGCAACATTAACAAAATATGATGAAATAGATAAAGCTCCGGAAGAAAAAGAAAGAGGAATAACCATAAGCACGGCCCACGTAGAATATGAAACAGAAAACAGACACTATGCTCACGTTGACTGTCCCGGACACGCGGACTATGTAAAGAA
>CAYXUX010000040.1:0-16156 GCA_964468275.1 uncultured Clostridiaceae bacterium | reverse complement strand
TATTTTCGTATCTGATTCATCAATTGGTCTACACATTTATCTTGATATGAGAGCATGATTCTAAGGTTTGCTAGGTTTCCTGTTTCCTCTTCCATATGAATGCTTTTCATATCGAATCCTTTACGTCTGATAATGCCGCTAACTCTCATCAGCACATCAATCTCATTGTTTACCTTTGCTATCAGTGTTTTTTCCATTTTATTTCCTCCTATTTTTAAATTTTTACAAAAATAAAATTACCCCGTCCCAAAACATATATTTTGGGACGGGGTTTATTCCGTGTTACCACCCATATTCACTATTAATTCTCATCAATAGCCTCATCAGGTCGAAGAACAAATTCTTTTAACCATAGCCATGTAACGGTGGCGAGGGAACCGTCCTTATCTACTTGGCACAGCCTTTTGACTCGGCAGCTCGGGAGTGATCATTGCATATCCTTTTAATACCGGTTCCCACCTTTGCCGGCTCTCTGTTATTAATCTCAGATACTTTTCTCTCCGTCAAAACTTTTATTAATAAATTGTTTTTAATTTTATAACATATTTATCGCCTTGTCAATAGAAACTTTCAAGTTTTTATTATTTGTAAAAAGGAAATAGGATCTTCTTTTCAAAATATAAGACTCTTCGCTATCGCTCAGAGTGACATTTTTCAAATATTAAGTTTTCAACTACAAGAATTTCCCATACAATATCAAATCATAGTATTCATCGTCAATAAAATAATAATCTTTTAAAAGTCCCTCTTTTTCATATTCATTCTTCTCCAATACCTTAACTGAACCTATATTTGCATCTGTCACTCTGGCATGAAGTTTGCGCAATTTGAGACTATTAAATGCAAAATAATCCAACATGGCCACAGCTTCTGTGCAATAGCCTTTACCCCAATGACTTTTATTAAAGACATAACCTACTTCTGCATGTCTAGCTTCATAATCAAAATTGAAAATCATCACTGTACCAATAAGTTCATCAGTTTCTTTTGACATCACGGATGCATATATATGAGTTTTTGCTTTTTCATTGTACAACAATTTATCAATAAACACTTCTGTTTCTTCCAAACTATTCATTAAAGGCCATCCTATATATTTTTTAACATCTTTATCCGAGGCATATTCGAAAAGTTTTTGGGCATCTGTTTTTTCTAATGGTTTAAAATATATTTTTTCTCCTATCATTTCTTTTAAAGAACAAACATTCATATACTTCCATCCTCCCTTGGAAATCTTTTCGCATTAGAAGCTTCTTTAATTCCAGATAAATGAATTATCCGCGTAATGAATATGCTTTATAAGCAACACATCCCATAAAAATTAGGCCGATATAGCCTACAAGCGGATAGAAAATCCCTATGAGCTCGCTGAATGTGAATAATCCCAGTATAAAAGTAATAATTGCAATAAGAGTTGCAATCATTTTGTTCCCCTTTTTACCGCCAATAGTTATACGATTACATACAGACCACATCATTGCAGAACAAGAAGAGAAAATACCTAGTATCAGCGCAATTGAAAAAATTGCCCCCAATATATAAGATATTCTTTTAGCCAGATATAAAGCCGGTATTTCAAATGTAGTGATGCTATTAGAATTCAGTAACATAGCAGTATTCATAATTATGATAGTCGCAATTATTGCTGCAGCCCCAAATAATGCTCCGTATTTTATATCTTTTTTATTATTTGCAAATTTGCCCAGTCCGGTAAAATATATGCTGCCGCTTAAAAAATTCAAGGATAAATAAACAATGGAACTGATAATCCAGTTGGGTACAGCCTTCATTTCGTCAAGCACATATTTGTATTTTGGGACTTCTGAAAAGTTATTATAATCTCGAACAATCGTAATAATCCCCACTATCAATGAAAAAACAATTATAAAGGGTCCTATGGATGAAACTATCCTTATTAGTCTATCAAAGCCAATTAAATAAGCACATAAAACCGCAACAGCCATAATAGCCGAACCAATATAGTGATTTATACCATAATACTCATAAAGTGTGGCACCGGCGCCTGAAATTAAAACAGACATAATCAAAGTCAATGTAATGGGAATCAACCACGAATAAAATAAGCCTAATCTTTCGCCGCAAAAATATTTAAAATGATTAAAACCGGTTTTATCTTTATTCCCAAACCCGGTAGATACCAAAACTTGTCCAAAAAAAAGAAAACCGATTAAATTAAGTAATACAACGCCATAGCTTAAATATCCGAAACTTGTAAAGAATTGCAGCACTTCCTGACCTGTTGCAAATCCTGAACCGATTACCCAAGCGATAAAAGCGCCTGCAAATTTCATTACTTCTCTTTTATTATATTCTTCTTGTTTTTCCATTAATACGAATCCCCAATACGTGTTCTATTAGCCACTTAATTCAAATTCTGCAATATATATAGATTATATTTCTCTACGTCCCTCCAGAGCCTTCATCAGTGTCACTTCATCGGCATATTCCAAGTCTCCGCCCACAGGCACGCCATGAGCGATGCGAGTGGCCTTCACTCCTAAAGGTTTTACAAGCCTTGATATATACATGGCTGTAGCTTCCCCTTCTATGTTAGGATTTGTAGCCAATATAATTTCCTTAACCTTGTCTCCTTTTAGCCTATCCAATAACTCTCTTATTCTGATATCACCGGGTCCTATATCATCCATGGGAGATATAGCGCCGTGAAGAACATGATACAATCCCTTAAATTCCTTAGTCCTTTCCATTGCCACAACGTCTCGTGGATCCTCCACAACACATATGGTACTGTCATCTCTTTTTAAATCAGAACAGATATTGCATTTTTCTTTATCCGTGATATTACAACAAGTGATGCAATACCTGATACTTTTTCTAGCATCAATAATTGCGTTTGCAAGTTCTTCCGCATCTTTCACGGGCATATTTAAAATATAAAATGCAAGCCGCTGGGCAGTTTTATTACCTATACCCGGCAGCTTTGCAAATGCTCCTATTAATTTTTCTATTGGTGCAGCATAATAGCTCATTAAAACAATCCTCCGGGTAGGTTTAATCCTCCGGTCAATTTGCTCATTTCTTGGGCTACCATTTCATCTGCCTTTCTGATTGCTTCATTTATTGCAGCTATTATCAAATCTTGCAGCATTTCAATATCATCGGGATCTACAACTTCCGGTTCTATATTTATAGATCTTATGTCTTTTTTACCTGATACGACAACGGTGACAGCACCTCCGCCGGAGCTGGCCTCAACGGTTCTTTGCTCTATCTCATCCTGTAATTTCAACATCTCTCTTTGCATTTTTTGTGCTTGTTTCATCATATTCCCCATATTTCCCATTCCACCGGGATATCCGCCCTTAGCCATTTAAATTCCTCCTCAATTATATTTAATCATCCACTATTTCTACTAAATCCTCGCCAAATACCTCTATTGCCTTTTCTATAATATAGTTTTCGTCTTGTATAAATGAATTTTCTATGTTTTCAAAATCAGTGGGGCCACTCTCCGGGTCTGTTACTTTCAGCGAAGCAGGGTCCGCCGGCCCTATTTCTTCTGCTTTTATTTCATCTTCAAACATCGGCTTTATTGTTAATGGTATATTGAAATATTTTTTTGCCGCTTCTTCTATTTCGTTTTTTATTTTAACCTTTTCTACGGATTCTTTGGAGAAATTATCCTTTTCCCCAAAACAAAGAATAACTTTTTGATTATCTATCATCAATGGTTTACAGGATGCTAAATATGTTCTTATAACCATTCGTTTTCTTTTGCCGAAATCCTTTACAAAGTCATCCCAAGATTCCATTATTTTAGTTTTTATATTTGAGTCGATTAAATCACCGTCTGTTGTGGTTTCCGGTATATCTTTATCTTTGCAGACAGGTATATTTTGATTGACAATGTCGTTTGACACTATAATTTTTTGCTCATCCGGGTTTATAGGTATAGATGAGGCTACAGTGTCAGCGTCCCCTATGGTTTCTGACGCATCTTCATTCATAGGTATATTTTTATTGACAAAATTGTCAGCTCCTGCGATTTCCCATTTCCCGCCTTTTGCTATAATATCCTCTAACTTTGCAAGCCTTGCCATCAACCCTTCTATGCTTACATCTTTTTCAAGTCTGCTCATTTTAATCAATGCTATCTCTAAAAGCAGCATAGGCTGAGGTGACCACTTTATGCTCAATGTCAAGTCTGATAAAATGTTTATACATCTTATAATACTTTCTTTGCTATACCTTCTGCTTTGCTCTGTCAATATTTTAACTTTTTCCTCTGATAAATCAATTACTCCTTCTGCTTTAGTAACAAGTTTTGACATAAGAAGATTGCGATAGTGCCCCTGTAAGTCCTGCGTGAATTGGACTATATCCTTACCTTCATCGGATATTTCCCTTAGAAGTTTTATTGTCTTAGTAACATCTTCGTTTAATATGGAATCCGACATTTCAAAAAGGTACCTATCATTTACAATCCCTAAAACTGCTAAAACATCGTCTGCTGAAATATTCTTGTTGCTATATACCGAACACTGATCCATTATGTTAATTGCATCTCTCATCGCCCCATCAGTGTTTCTGACTATAAGCTGTAAAGCCTCGGCTTCAGCTTTGATATCTTCTTCTTTGCAAATGAAATCCAACCGCTCCAACATGCTTTTTTTACTGATTCTTTTAAAATCAAATCTTTGACATCTGGAAAGCACAGTAGCAGGTAATTTATGCGGCTCCGTTGTAGCAAGAATGAATATAACGTACTCCGGAGGTTCCTCCAATGTTTTCAACAGGGCATTAAATGCCTCATTTGTAAGCATATGAACTTCATCTATAATATATAACTTATATTTTCCTATAGGTGTAAACTTTACCGCCTCCCGGAGGTCTCTAATGTTATCAATACCTCTGTTGGAAGCGGCATCTATTTCAAATACATCAATTGAATTTCCTTCATTTATTGATTTGCAGCTTTCACATTTTTCGCAAGGGTTCCCATCCTGCAAGTCCAAGCAATTTACAGCTCTCGCCAAAAGTTTTGCCGTGCTTGTCTTACCTGTACCCCTAGTGCCGCAAAATAAATAGGCATGGGAGATTTTATCCGCTCTTATTTGATTTTTTAAAGATGTGGTTATATGCTCTTGACCGCATATATCTTCAAATCTTGTCGGTCTATATTTTCTATATAAGGCTATATACATTTCGATGCCTCCAAATTTCAGTTATCCGAATCAACTCATTATGTCCCAAGGCCTCTCTTCATTCTGTTCGCTTAATTCCATCAAATCTTTTTCTCTTTCTTTATATATTTTAATAAAAGAATCTACCACCCTAGGGTGAAACTGCGTACCTTTATATTTGAGCAGCTCCTCCACCGCCTTATTAAAGCTTATAACTTCTCTATAGGGGCGCTTTGAAGTCATAGCATCAAAAGCATCTGCAACACTTATAATGCTTGCAATATCGGGTATGCATTTCCCTTCAAAACAACCGGGATACCCTTTACCGTCACATCTTTCATGATGATGTTTAATGCCCAACATTATATCCTCATCCAAATCCATACCTTCAAGTATTCTAACAGCTATATCCGGATGCTTTTTTATAATTCCGTATTCTTTAGATGTCAGCTTGCCTTTTTTATTCAATATTGTATCGCTAATCCCTATTTTCCCGATATCATGTAATAATCCGGTTATCCTAACTTTTTCTATAAACTGTTCATCATAGCCCATTTCATCTGCTATCAATACTGCATACTCTGATACACGAAAAGAATGATTCTCCGTATATAAGTCCTTGGCCTCAACCGCGGATACCAGAGATTGTATCGTGTAAAAATACTGTTGTTTCAATTTGTCATAAGCCTCCGCATTATCTATTGCAATTGCAATATTATTAACTAATGAAGCAAGTAAATCTATATGTGGTTGACCGGGAGGTTCCTTTGTAAAACTGGTCATAACTCCTATTGCTTTTTCTCTTACCATAATAGGGTTGAATAAGCAATACCTTGCATGTTTCTTTTCATATAGTGTACTTACATATATATTTGTTATTATACTATCTTTTAATTTTACAATAAAGGGAAGTTTACTCTCTATTGCCTTGCCCGTTATATCTCGCCGTTTATCAATTTCTTTTAGAAAAGTACAGTCTATTTCTACTCTTTGAGCTGCCGCTTTTAAAACCAACTTGTTTAAATCAGATCTGTCTATAAGTCTAATAGTACATGCAACAACATCTGAAATTTTTACTACTTGGTTAGCAACTTCATTTAATACGCTTTTTAAATCGGTATTTGTAACGATATCCTTGCTTATTCTATTTAAAAGCTGAAGCTCAACGAGTTTTTTATTTAGCTTTTCTTCTATTGTCATTTTCTCGGTAATATCTCTGGAAATGCCTTGAACTCCGAGAATTGCTCCATTTTCCTTTACTCTTTTTACACCGGTATCCGTATATAGTATTTTCCCGTTTTTAGCTATAAATTCAATCTTTATTCTATTTGCGTCAATATCTCTTACGGAATCAAATATTAGTTTCAACACATCGCCATTCAAAATATCTATCATATATTTACCGATTAATTCAGTTTCATCATAACCTAATAATTGCTTAAATCTCTCGTTTACGAAAACGATATTTCCTTCATAGTCCATTAACCATATCAAGTCGGTTATGTTTTCAATTAGACTCCTATATTTGTCTTCGGAAACATTAAGCAAATCAGTTGTAGCTTTAAGCTGTTCTAAAGAAGCTTCCAGCTCCGTATTTATGTCCTGAAGCCGTTCATTGCTTTCCGCCAGCTCGTCGGATCTTTTTCTTAATACTATAAGGGTTGCCTTAATTCTTACCAGCATCTTTTTTATGCAGTGAGCCAAAAATCCTATCTCGTCATTTCCTCTTACTGTAATATCATAATCATAATTACCTTCGGATATTTGTTGAGCACTTTTCGTAACTTCATTAAGAGGTTTGATAATTGAATTTATTATATATATAGAAAAAATAAAAGCCAATGCTATACCAAAGACTAATAATGTAATTAAACTCGTATTAACCTTCCCGGATTCTGTAATAATCCTATAATTATTACTGGTTAAAAACAATATCCATGACAAAGAAAAAGGAATAAGCGTTGCAATAATAAAAGCTATAATAATCTTCAGTCTGAAGCCATATCTAGTCATCCTACCAATCACCGCCATTTACATATTGCAAAATCTTACATCAGCTAACAATAATTTTAACATAAAACTAAACAATGTAAAAGGGTATTTAAGCCAATAAAACACAGAAATAATAATAAAAAAAGGAGAGCAAAGCTACCCCCTAAATACTTAATATATATTAATGGCCGTGCACCTTTCTTCGACAGCGATAACCTCCAAGCGTAACCTTGACAGTTAACTCCTATCAGGCACCCCTGCGGCACACGAAAGGGTTTACTTACCGCTGCTTCCTTCCGGACCTGACGGGTTTCATAAATTTCCGTTGCGCAGGACCCAATCATCAACATCACTTATCAAAGGCAGACCTCACAGGCATCGGCCTTAGCAAAGGAATTCAACCCTGCTGCTGCGGCTTGCAGGTTATAGGGCACCGCAAACTCCCCATCTAGCACGGCCAAGCTTTAATTACTGATTCTATTAAATTATATATTTATTCAATACCTATGTCAACGGATACAGTTAGATGGATTTTATTTCCCTGCTATGGATAACTCCTTTATCAGCACGCAGGGGCTGCCGAAACAGCTGTTACCGCTTGGTATTCCAAACTTCAAATCCGATCCCAATTCAGTTATATCATTCAAAAGGCTATAAAAATTCCCCGCAATGGTAATCTGTTCTACAGGTCTTTCCACTTTGCCGTCCTTTATTAAAAATCCTTTAGCCCCCAGAGAAAAATCTCCCGAAACCGCATTCGCTCCGGAATGTAAGCCCTGTACTTCAGTAATAAATATGCCTTCATCCATATTTTTAAACAATCCCTGCAAATCATGATTCCCGGGTTTTATATAAAAATTAGAAGGTGAAGTCCCCATAGAAGAAGCATAAGAAGCTTTCGCCGCATTTCCCGTTGATTTCACCCCATCTTTATTTGCTGTCTTTAAATTGTACAAATAAGTCATAAGCACACCATTTTTAATTACATTCTTTGTATAAGCAGCCACCCCTTCATCATCAAAAGGTACTGAAGCCAAGCCTTTTACCAACAACGGATCATCTGTCAAAGTAATTATATCAGAAGCGATTTTTTCACCAAGCCTACCTTTTAAAAGGGACATTCCTTTTTGAACATTATAAGCAGAAAAAATGCCCCAAAAGGTGCCTAAGATATCCACCATCACGTCATCTCTAATAATTACCTTATATTTACCTGATGTCAGGCTCTCGGCACCAAGATAAGAAAGAGCCTCAGCAACGGCTTTTCCTGCTAATTTCTTAGTGTCGATTTCCTCGATATCGTTAGTTACCTTAAAAGAATATGCTGTATTTATCTTTTCCTTTTCCTCCACTACCGCTGACACCATAGCATATATTATATTTGAAACATGCCTTAAGTCCAAGCCTTTTGAGTTTGATATATATCTTTCCCCCCGACCGGATGCTACAATACAATCATCAACCGTTTTTATCTTTTTACTCTCTGCTCTCGTTTCTTTTTCCAGTTGCAATGCAAGGTTTATCTTCTCACTTGCATCCACTTTTTCCAACCCTTCATTATAACTGTTTACCTTTGGATAAATATCTTTGCCCCCATATATAATCTCTATATCCTCGTCCTCAATAGCCATTGCGTTTTCTTTGGCACCTTTTAGCAGCATTTCCAACGCCTCGTTGTCAAGTATCTCCGTATAGGAATAACCCATCTTATCACCATATAACCCTCTAAAGCTAAGGCCTCTATCAGTGTTAACGCTGTATTGATCGATTTCCCCCTCATAGATGGTTACCCTAAAACTATTTCCATTAACATAATATATCTCATAATCCGTAAATCCCTCTTCCTTTGCTCGTTCAAACAGCTTATCTCTAAAGTCCTTTATATCCATAAAACAAACCTCCTATTCTCTTCCGCCAACGGTAATTTGAGATACTCTTATCATGGGCTGCCCCACATTGGTAGGTATAGCTCCGCTTATTGAACCGCACATTCCTGCGGCCAAGTCTAGGTGTTTGCCCACCATATCAATCTTTAACAAAATCTCCGAACCTTTACCTATTAAAGTAGCGCCTCTTACAGGAGTATCAATCTTGCCGTTTTTCACCAGATAACCTTCCAATACGGCAAAGTTAAACTCACCGGTCACCGGATTTACAGAGCCCCCGCCCATCTTTTTTGCATAAAGACCGTAATCCATAGATGAAATAATATAGTCATTTTCATCATTTCCCGGTGCTATATATGTATTTGTCATCCTGGAGGTAGGAGCATATTTATAGGATTGCCGTCTGGAATTGCCTGTGGGAGTCATTTTCATCCTTCTCCCGTTCAACTTGTCAATCATATAGCCCTTTAAAATACCTTTTTCAATAAGTATATTTTTATTAGATGGCGTACCTTCGTCGTCTATATTTATTGAACCCCAAGCATTGGGTATGGTACCGTCATCTACAGCCGTTACCTTCTTGGATGCAATTCTTTCTCCCAGTTTATCGGCAAATTCAGAGTTGCCTTTAGCCACTGCCGTTGCCTCTAAAGAGTGCCCGCAAGCCTCATGGAATATAACCCCTCCAAATCCGTTGTCAATCACCACAGGCATCTCCCCGGAAGGGCATAAAAGTGCATGAAGCATCATAACGGCGACAGCGGAAGCTGCCTTCCCATGCCCTATTACATCAATTTCATCAAAGATTTCAAAACCTTTGCTTCTTCCCGGTGCTTCATACCCAATCTGGTTTTCTTTTCCGTCTCCGGCTATGGCTTGAATCATAAAACGGCTTCTTATTCTTCTATCCTCAGTAAATAATCCTTCACTGTTAGCAATGAGAACTTTTTGATCCACATCGCTGTAACTCGATATAACCTGTATAATCTCGGAACTGTATTCTTTAGCAACCCTGTAAGCATCCTTCAATTTTGCCGCCTTTTTATCGGTAGCAATACCTTTAGGTACAAATAAAACAGGATGAATATTCCCATTTATTCTTTCTATTAAGTTAATTGGTATATCTTCTTTAATATCCTCTAAGGCCAGAGCGGCATCTTCAGCGGCCTTTGATAGTCCTACCCTTGAAGCATCATTGGTATAGGCGTAGATACTTCTATAACCTTTGAAAATCCTGATACCGACTCCAAAATCTCTTCCGGAAACGGCTGTTTCGATTTTACCGTCAACGAGACCAAGGGAACTTCTTTGTGTATCTTCTATAAAAATTTCAGAAAAATCACCGCCTGTAGATAATGCTTTACCTAAAACATCTATTATTATATTTTTATCTATCAAAATATACCCTCCTTTTTCTACTAAATTATAGCATATAAATTTTTTCTTTTCTTAAATAAATCTCTATCCCTTTGCCTTTGCTTAATAAATAGTATTCTATATTTAGATTATAATATATACCTATAAAAAAAGTTTAGTTAATCGAAAACAGCAAGAATCAAAAGATTAAATTAAAAAACAATGGAAATAATAACAATATTGCTATATTAATAATTTTTAAAGGAAAATAACATTTTTATTAGTTTTTTTAAAAAAAATCAGAATTTGATATTTAATTGATTAAGCCTTATAATTATTAAAGATTCGAAATAGAGAGGTGTTATTAATGGAAGCAATAACTTCCGACGATGATGACAGTAGTAATTATACTTGGAAGTATAAAAAAGAAATTTTAATAAACATCGTCGAAAAAGGAGTTAAGGTTGGTTATATTGCAGGTATATTGTTGAATGTGGACAATTTACTTAATGAACTAAAAAGTGAAGAAGCATTAAAAATTCTTGAATTTACAGACAAAGAGGATGAAGAAGAGGTAAAAAACTTTTACATTCAAGTTTTATCAAAAAAAGAATCCGAAGCAAAAGCATTTTACATCATTGAGCTTTTTATAGAAAAAGAATTCAGAGGCAATGGCATAGGCAGTAAAGTATTTAAAGTATTGCCGAGTTTTTTGCAAAGAATTGACTCTAAAATATCTTGTATCTATTTGATGCCGGGACCTTTGGAAAGGATTAACGGGAGAGTTAAATACATCATGAACCCAAAGAATAAACAAATGGTTGCTTTAAAAAACAAACTAATAAAATTTTATGAATCTGTAGGATTTAAAAGAATTGACCAAACCGAATTTTTTATCGAAAAAATTTCTTAATACTCAAAAAGATAAACTAGAAAATAAGGCTAGTTTATCTTTTTTTTTACAAAAAAGTACATCAAAATTCCCTAAAATGTGTTATACTTAAAGGGACAGCATTTTATGCCAATATATGATGATATGACAGCATAATACTATTCTAAATACTTTAAATCTACATTAATCAAATTGTAGTTCATTTATTTAAAAGAGTTAAACCAGCGATGTTTTTAGATTATAAAGCAGCTTGAGTTATACAAACGGGTTTAGGAGGGATGCCTTGTGGCTCAGTTGCCTTTACTATTTTCTTTAATCTTTTTTACAGCCTTTGCGTTTTATTTATTCTTTGGATTATATATTATTTATATTAATCCTAAAGCCAGCCAAAACAGATTATTTCTTTTAGTTTGCATTTCTTTATGTTTTTGGTCCTTTGGATTTTCTATTGCCAATTCCGCACCGAATATAGAAACTTGCTTATTATGGCGTAGGATATCTGCTGTTGGCTGGGGCTCCATATATAGCCTTCTGCTGCACTTTTTATTATTGCTTTCTGAAAATAAATTAATAAAAAACCGACTTTTTATGACACTTTTGCATATTCCCGCCCTTATCTCCGTATATGTTTTTGCTATTTCCGGCAACATAACAGCAAATCAATATAATTTCATAAAAATGCATTATGGATGGGTTAATGTGGCTATACAAAACTCGTGGACCTTCTTTTTTTATATTTATTATATAGGTTACTTGCTCGCGTCTCTTTGGGTTGTTTGGCATTGGAGGGTAAAAGCTTCTGATTATGATGCTCGAAAACAAGCTTCTATGATATTCTACTCCATTCTTTCTGCTTTAATGTTAGGCAGCTTTACGGATGTAATTTTAAGTTCTTTTTTTTCCTCTCCTTTACCTCAGATGGCACCAGTAGTAACGCTGATACCTGTTGGTGCTTTATATTTTTCGCTAAAGCTAAATAACTTGCTTCAAGGAATAATTGAAAATAAAGATGAATATATACTAAGTCAAGAAACGCTTTCACAAATATATTTCTATCTGGGTATCGCTTATATGGCAGGTGGGATATTGGGTTTCCTATCTAAATTTCTACCACATCTGATATCCGGAGAAGCAAATTTAAAAAACACTTTATATTCAGGAATAATACTTTTTTTATTAGGCTGTGCAATCCTTCTTTTTCGCTTAATAAAAAAAGAAACATTAAAAAACCCCTTAATAATGATTGCGGCTTTGCTTAGTATCCCCATTATTACCCTAAGATTTATAGAGTTTTCCAGTATAACCATATGGGTTTTCCCTATCCTTCTGATAATAGTCAGCCTTACTTTTAACACTCGTAAACCTCTTGTTTTGGTTACTATAATCTCTATTCTTACACAAATAATTGTTTGGTATTTTGCTCCTTCGGGACCAATAAACATGGATGAATTCGATTTTATATTAAGAGTTGGCATATTTATCTTAGCTTTTTGGTTAGGTTCCTTAGTCAATAGAATCTATGTTAAAAAAATAGAAGAAAATATCCAGCAAATTGAATTTCAAAAACTGGTTTCAGATATTTCTTTTGATTTTATAAATATTAATCAGAAAAATATCAGCGAGAAATCTGATAAAATGATTGAAAAAACCGGCAGACATTTCAATGCAGATCGGGCTTATATCGTTTTACTGGACAAGCCAAACAACATATTTGATTATGCTCATGAATGGTGCAATGATAATATAGAGCCGCGAAAAGAAATAGTCAAAGATATTCCCATAAATGCTTTCCCATGGACCATGGATCAATTGAAAAAGAATAAAATAGCAGTTATAGATGATATATCAATGCTTCCGATTGAAGCCGATATTGAAAAAAATCACTTTTCCAAGCAAGATATTAAATCCTTGCTGCTGATTGCAATTGAAGAAAACGACGAGCTTTTAGGATACATCGGCCTGGATTCTATGGTTTTTATATACACTTGGACGAACTATCATATAAAACTATTAAAAATACTGGCTAATTTATATGCTGATGGTTTACTTAAAATTAAAGCGGAAAAGGAAATTGAATACTTAGCTTATTATGATCATTTGACAGGCCTCCCTAACCGTAATCTATTTTCAGATCGTCTTAATCAAGCTATTGAGTTAGCCAGGAGAACAGGAAGTCTCGTTTCCGTTATACTTTTGGACTTGGATAGTTTTAAAATGATAAACGAAATAATGGGACATAGCGTGGGAGATACTGTTATAAAAGAAGTTGGACAATACTTGGCAGAAAATTTAAGAAAGACGGATACTGTTGCCCGATTCGGGGGAGATGAATTTTTAGTAATGTTAAATAATATATTCGATATAAAAGACATAACCACAGTTGCCGACAATATTATGAAATTATTTGGAAAACCTTTTATTCTCAATGGACAGGAATTTTTCATTACCTGCAGTGCGGGCATCGCTATTTATTCCATTGACGGCGAAGATACGGAATCTTTGATTCAAAATGCAGATATAGCTATGCATAGAGCCAAATCCAGAGGAAAAAATCAGTACGTCTTATGCACCGAGGGTATGAAAGAGGAAGTAAAGAAGAATATGAAAATATCCAATTGTTTATACCGAGTTCTGGAAAGAAATGAGCTTTCTGTATTTTACCAACCACAAATTAAAGTAGAAACAGGAGAAATAATAGGCTTGGAAGCATTGCTAAGGTGGAATCACCCGGAAATGGGTATGATACCACCCAATGTTTTTATACCTTTGGCAGAAAAAAACGGCTTAATCAATAGTATCGGTGAATGGGTACTAAAAACAGCAAGCAGGCAAAATAAGAAGTGGCAGGATATGGGGTTTCCTCATATGCGTATGGCAGTCAATCTATCAATAGTGCAGTTTAATAATCCCCGAATTGTAGATGTCGTAAATAATGCTCTCAAGGAATCCGGTTTAAACCCTAAATATCTGGAGTTAGAAATTACAGAGAGCATTGCTATCGGAGAGACAAAAGATACTGTTGGAATCCTAAACAATTTAAAAAATCTAGGAATATCCATTTCTATAGATGATTTTGGAACTGCATATTCGTCATTGAACAGGCTAAAAATGTTGCCTGTTGATCGTATAAAAATTGATATGCAATTTATACAAGCCATAGAAAACAGTGAAAAAGATCAGGCCATAACAAAAGTAATTATTAATTTAGCAAAAACCTTAGGGCTGGGGGTTCTTGCAGAAGGTGTAGAGACTATATCACAACTGGAGTTTCTTCGCAGTAAGTTATGCGATGAAGTCCAAGGGTTCTATTTTTACAAACCTATATCGTCAGAAGAAATAGAAAAAATATTAAAAAAAATCTTTGCTAAAAAAGCCGGTTTATCTCTACCTTTATAATGTGCTATACTGAAAAAGAATTGATACACAAAGACTTTATAATTATTTGATTTTGGAGGCCATTATGAAAAGGATAGATGAAAGAGATACCATGTTTGCCAGAATGAACTATAAAAAAGGAACTTGGCAATATGATGATTATTATTCTAAAAATAAAGATAAAAAAGAAATAGATGATGATATAAGGGAAAAGCCGAATATATGCGGTCCGGGTACTGCTACCTATAATCCAATCAATTCCCCAATAGCGGATGCCAACTTTTTATTCCTAAATGATATAAAAAAATTTTCTGAAGGCAAAGTGAATCCAAATAAGATTGATGCGGATAAAGAGGAAATGACAAAAAAGCTTAAAGGACTTACATTGCACTACGGAGCCGCTTTGGTTGGTATATGTAATATGAAAGACTATCATTACTATAGTTACCGAGGAAGACATGAAGAAGTATATGGAGAAAAAATAGATCCGGAAAGGCACAGATGGGGAATCGTTTTTGCAGTAGAAATGGATAAGGAGATGATAAATAGATCTCCTCAATTATCAGAGGTAATCGAAACTTCAAATATTTACGTCAAAGCCGCAATGATAGGCATGCAATTATCATATTATATAAGACTCTTGGGTTACGATGCACGGAATAACATGGATGCTAATTTTTTGGCCGTATTACCTCTTGTTGCGAGGGATGCAGGTATCGGAGAAATTGGACGAAACGGAATACTGACCACAAAAGAATACGGTTCAAGAGTTCGTCTTGGACTTGTGACAACGGAAATGGAGTTAATAACGGATAGCCCTGTGGAATTCGGTTTGCAAAGATTTTGCGAAGTTTGTGGATTATGCTCTGATACATGTCCCGGAAAGGCAATACCAAAAGGTGACAAGTCTCTTATAGATGGCGATTTAAGATGGCAGATAACTCAGGAAAAATGTTACGGTACTTGGAGAAATATAGGGACTGATTGCGGCATATGTATAAGTAGTTGTCCTTATAGCCAAGGCATAAAAAAATCTATAGAAAATGATGAAGATATAGAAAAAGTCTTAAAAGAGCATGAGGAAAAATACGGTGTAAGGCCCTATATCAGGGAGGCCCCTGAATGGTTAAAATAAGAAAGGTTATTTAATATTTATTATAAAGGGGAATGAGTTATGAGCTTATTAAAAAACATCGGCAGTAAAGCAATAAGTACTGCAAGAGTTGTAGGAAATAAAACACAAGAAATAGCTGAAGTCGGAAAACTAAAGATTCAGATTAACCAACTGGAAAGTGATATTAAAAAACTAAAAACTGAAATTGGCGAAGCCGTTTACACGGCACATAGTGAAAAGCTGGACTCTCCACTAAATCAATTAAATGATTTATGCAGCATTATTGATGAAAAATATAATGAAATAGAAGAGCTAAAAATAAAGATTGAAAAAGTAAAATCGTATTAGCAGCTATCGAGAGTTGCATAGTGGGCTT
>CAYXUX010000039.1:2710-16231 GCA_964468275.1 uncultured Clostridiaceae bacterium | reverse complement strand
TCCCCGTCAACAACAGTATATTCAACCTTTATATCTAATATCTCCTTGGGGCTAATATTAAAAATATCTTTATCCAATACAACAAAATCAGCCTTTTTCCCTTTTTCCAAAGTACCTCTTATACTTTCTTCACCTACGGCATAAGCTGGCCCCCATGTATAAGCTTTTAAAGCATTATAAACAGTTATTTTCTCCTTATTATAAAACGGAACATTAGCCATCTTTCTTTGCCTATTCACAGCTGCATAAATACCTATAAAAGGATTTAAATCCTCAACGGGTGCATCTGAACCAAAAGCCATAATAGTTCCTTTTTCTATAAGGCTGTTAAAAGGGTATGCCCATCGCCCACGCTCACCCCAATATTTCTCAATCAAATCTATATCTGCTAAAAGATGTATAGGCTGAACGGATGCTATGACCCCCAATTTGGCAAATCTACCTATATCATTCCTATTTAAGAATTGAGCATGCTCAATTCTATGTCTTAAATCTCTGGTAATATTATGAAGCCCGTCCAGTATATTTAATACCTCTCTATTGGCTCTATCTCCTATAGCATGTACAGCAACAGGGTAACCCAATGAAATGCTTCTCTTGATACTATCTTCAAGTTTTTGACCATATTCCACCGGCATACCTTTGCAATGCGGTATGCACAAATAATCATCTATTAACCAAGCACTTTGAGAGCCTAATGAACCGTCTGTAAATAGTTTGCTGGCCCCCAACTTCAAAAAATCGTCCATTAGTTCCTTCTCCATACCGATTCTTACTATTTCTTCAACTACTTCTAAAATAGGATTTAGTGTGAACCTTAAAGTAAGGAATTTTTCTTTCTTAATCTTTTTTAAACATTTAAAAAACAAGTAAAAAGATCTATCATTTTGCAACGACATATTATGAACTGCCGTAAGCCCAAATGAATGAGCTGTTTTAATGCCTTTTTCCAATGCTTTTATAATTATTTCTTCATTGGGATATGGGATAATGTTTTTTACAAGACTTTGAGCATTCTCTTTTAAAATCCCTGTTGGTATACCATCTAATCTTTTAATTTCTCCACCATCAATAAATGTATTGCCGTCAATTCCGGACTTTTCTAATGCGATGCTGTTTACCCAAGAAGTATGACAATCTTTACCTATAAGATAAACCGGATTATTTGGTGCTACTCTATCAAGTATCTCTTTATTAGGAAATTCACCGTCCCAAAGGTTTTTATCCCATCCGCCTCCCGTTATCCATTCACCCGGTTGTAATTGTTTTGCCTTTTCCCTAACAAGCTCCCCGCAAACCTCTAGGCTTTTAACACCCCTTAGTGAAACTTCATTCAAAGATAAACTATAGTCTAAAAAATGAATATGAGAATCTGTCATCCCCGGGATTAAAGCCATGCCTTTAAAATCCCAAATAATATCCTCTTTTGTAATATTATTTTTTAAATCTCTATACTCTCCCAATTCCACGATCCTATCATTTTCAATTATCATGCTGCCATAATTAGAATTAACCTTGTCCATACTGTAAATCTTGGCATTCGTTATTAAAGTTTTCATAAAATGCCTCCATCTTTTCTTTGATATATTCGTAACTTTGTCACCTGTACCATCTACTGCTATTTGCAGAATATTGCTATATGCGATATCAACTAATTCATTTATTTTTTCCTGAGTCATAATTAATATGCTGCAATTGTTCTCATCATCAATATAAGGTTCAGAAAGCATTGCTGTTTTGGCTCTAAGTAAATCATCAGCTTATAGCTTAAAGGACTTGATTTTGAAAAAGCTCTTATTGTTATCTGTATTATAACCTAATTATATAAAAGTCTACACTAATTCCTTATTAGGCAAATCAAGATTTTTTATTGATAAGGCTCCTATCTCAATATAATTATAAAAAGTTTCTTCACTTAGCATAATTTTATCTTTGTTATTCACCATTATATGATATATTGAATGTCCTTTATCCATTAAAGGCTTAATAATACCATCTGTTTTTTAAGCCCTTCCGGCGGATATAAAATGACACCTCTTGACTCTATCAATAAACTTTCATAATCTTTTTGAACAATTTTAGCATTGTAATAGAATTTTGCAAGAGTATAGCTATTCCTTTTTTCGCAACCATTAAATACAAGGAGGAAATTTTAGTCTTTTACAAACTTCTTCTTTAAAAATATTTGCAGTTATAATTACAATAGCTGCAAAATCTGCAATACTTATAATTATTTTTGCTCCTTGTCTTGCAACTCTTCTTATCATGAAGCCTAACTAAATCACAATCATATTTATGGATACATGCATTATGATTATGTTCGTAACGCCCTTTCTTCGAAATAGTTGACTTAAAGTCACTTTTTTGGAAGTGGTGGTTTTATGCCTATTTAATTCCTTTGATATTGCAGATGAAAAAATTCTAATTTAAAATATCTTTCAATATAAGACTATAAAAAAGTTTGTAAGATTAAGTCAGATTCTTGGTTCCAAAAGGATCTATTTTAGTTCTACAATTAGAGCTTTAATTAACAACATCTCATTATCTCACAACCATCTATCTCTCTACTTATACCTATGGTAGATTAAACTAATAAACTCAATAGAAAATGGTTCTAAAGTAGTTGAAAATCTTTTTTGCCCTTCTTTTATCCTTTTGATACTCACTTGTGGACAAATATATTTAAACGCCAAAGCTTCTTTCTCATTGTTTACATATATATTAGCTTCTTTGTTATTTAAGATATTTAAGTAGCAACTGTTATCAGCGTTAATTTTTTCATCTATTTTTAAATACACACTATTTGTTTCATTAAAGTTTATATTATATTTAATACTTTTAAACTGCCCTTGGTCTTTTTCTAAGATATCGACTTGTTCCAAATTATCATTAGGACAATTATTAAGTAAAATTAAAATCTCGTCGTCTCTCTTTCCAATTAGGTAATCCTTACCAAAGTCAACTATTTCGGCAGTAAAGCGATTAATGAAATTTAAAACCCAATAAACCATATAAGAAGAATTTTTATAATCGTTAATGCATATTGTTTCCAATTGTGATTTATTACAAATTCTCTCCGTGTTTGAAAAAATCAGATTTATCTTTTCATATTTCAACCAATGAGAAAGTATAATTGATGCAAATACATTAGAGTTATACAATTCTTCTTTATTTATAAGAAAATGTTTAAATATATATAAGTTCTCTTCTTCTGTTCTTACATGGAAACCACTAATAATTCTTTTTATATTAAAATTAATATCAATATATTTCTCTAATATATTGCTGCCAAGTCTATTATTTTGAGTGATAATATCCATACAAACATTCACTTCTTTTGAATTAATATCAACAAGTTCATTGCTAATTGCACTATTTATGACGTATTGGCGCAATTCAACTGGTGTACACCTCATATATTTTTTAAACTGCTTATAAAAGTTACGAGGTGCAGAGTATCCGCACATATTCATAATGTTAATTATGGATAATTCTGTAGTAATCAACAATTTTACAGCGTAATTAATACGATAGTAATTTAAAATAGATGTGAAGTTGTTTTCAAGCTTATCATTGAATTCTTTACATAAATGTTGTAAACTTAAAAACTCTAATTCTGCAATGTTTTTAAGACTAATCTTTTTATTTCTATTACTTATTATATAATCATTTATCCTAGAAAAGCGATTTTGGTGCACGAGGCTATTAGGTATATTTTTAAACAAATTCTTAACATCGTCAAAATATTTACTTATAAGTTGAATTATTTCTTTAACACTATCTTCCATTCTTTCATAAGAAATAGATTCAATATACCCTTTATAAACATTCTCCAACTTTCCTTTTAATACTTTTTGAATTCCCTCATCAGCCGTTGAACTAAAAAGCAAATTACAATTACAATTAAAAACTCGGTTTTCTATATGATCACAATACTTTTTTGCGAAATTCAAATCAATTTCGAAAAACAGGACTAAATTATCGCTTTCCACTGCTTCAAATGAAACCGGAAGATTTAAATTAACAATCTCTATCTCTTCTTTTCTTATTATTTGTTCTCCAGAAACTCTTGTCGCTTTGATACTACCTTTTAATATATATATAATTTTAAAGTTACTAACAATATGGAAAGGATAGTTTCCTATCCTTTCTGCTTTTATGCTACATAAACCATCATATTTATTCATATAGCATCAATCCTCCCAACCAGAATTAGGCTTTACTTTATTATTATATCACTTTGCGGGTAGACTTTTAAAATCCAAAACTTCATCAATAAATAATATAAAACTCCCGAAGCAACTAATCCCGCAAAAAAGCTTATGTCTCCTGTATTATAGGTTATAAAAGAACCTACTATTACTGAAATAAAAGCTGCCGGGTTAATATTATTCCAATATTTGTATTGTCCCTCTATATTATATAAATCATCTAAATCAATCTTACGTTTACGTAAGAAAAAATAATCTACTGTTAAAACACCTGCTACTGGTGCAAGTAAATTTGCGATAAAAACCATAACATTAATAATAGATGTTGCTCTCCAAGGCCTTATAACTAACCCTATGATACCAGCTATAATAACACCTTTTGCAAAATTAATGTATTTGGGAAATGTTCCTGCCAATGTATATGCAGGTGGAAATAGGTTAGCAGTGTCATTTGTACACCATGTCGCTACTATAATAAATACTAATAATATTATTGAAGTAAACGCACTGCCACCACGGTTCATTTCTACTAAAACTTTAGCAGGATCACTATAACCAGTAGTAATAACACCAAGTACTCCTATAAATGTATAAAACAATACTGCAGGAATTATTCCTATCCATTGAGCAGGCAAATATTTTTTTGTTACTAACCCGAAATTCTCCGCCTCATCTGCAGTAATTACACAATCCCTAGTAATATCCATTATACTAACACTCAAAGTTGCCCAACCGCCCAAGTAAGACATTATTGCATATTGCATAGAAAAAGAGCCGCCTTCACCTTTCATGCTCCATATATTATTAAAATCAATGTTATAATTAACAAAGGCTATATAAATAATATAAAAACCAACAATTATCAACATAGGGGTAGCCACTATACTTAGCCTCGTAATCGCTTCTATTCCTAAAGCCGTGTGTGCAATTTGAAGTAATCCGAAAAGTATTATCCAAAGAACGATGTTTTCATAATTCCATGCTAACTTTACTATTTCATTCATAGCTGAAGCAGCTATAAAAGTCTGAAATCCAAACCAGAATATCGCAGGTATAGCTCTAAAGTAAGCTGCTATCAACGCCCCAATATATCCAAAAGCAGGACGAAGTGAAACACAAAATGGGATTCCATATTTTATTCCTATGTCTTGTGTTACCCACATAACAGTGAATAATAAAGTATGCCCAATAAAACAAGCTACAAGTATTTCGAAAACTGTTAAAGAATCATATAACTCAGCCGCAGTAATAAACAGAGTAATTGAAACTGCCATCGCAAACCAAATAACTATTAAACCAAAGGGGGTCACAGTTCTTTCGCTATACTTTTTCGGCATTATATCATTGCCAACTAAAGAAATAATACGTTTATCTTTTTCTTCTTTTAAATTTACATGTAAATCTTTCATTTAACATCTTCTCCTTTCTTAATAAATACTTTGATACCAATAAAAACAAAGCAAAAAACTAATTAAATATTTCGATCAACATCCTTTCCCTTTTATTTGATTGCACTGTTCAATATCCTTCAACTATGCTTTTAACAAAATTTAATAAAACTTTATAGCCCATTTCTATATCCTTTAGAGATGTAAACTCTTCCGGGCTATGGCTTATACCTTTTTTGCTTGGTACAAAAATCATGCAAGTAGGTATATAATCGGCTAAAATCTGTGCATCATGTCCCGCACCACTATCTATATACATATAATCAGCTTTTTCATTATTTACAGATTTATGTAATTTGTATATAAGCTCTTTATTTAGCATAGTTGGTTTTGTATAGAAATAATTTTTCATGTCGACTTCATACCCTTTTTCAATTAATTCGTTTAAATTGTTTTTCAATATACTATCAATACGGGACAGCACAACTTTATCTCCTGCTCTATAATCAACAGACATGACAACTTTATCCGCTATTACATTAACCATTCCTGGAAAAGCTTCCACCCTACCAAATGTTATTGTCGCCTTACTCGACAACTTCCTAACTTCTTCAGTTGTTTTTGTAATTAACAAAGATGCAGCTTCCACAGGATCAGTTCTTAGACTCATTGGTGTAGTCCCGGCATGGTTTTGAAAGCCTTTAATGATAATACTGTAAGTAACTATCCCTACAATGCTTTCAACTATTCCTATTTGTTTTTTATTTTGTTCAAGTAATGGTCCTTGTTCAACATGCAATTCAATAAAAGAAGACAAATCCTTACGCTTTGCTTTTGACAAAGAACTCTGATTATAACCTGATGACTTCATTGCTTCCTTTAAAGAAATATCATTTATATCTTTTACAACTAAATCCTCCGATGATAGTCTCCCAACAATAGCCTTACTCCCTATATAAGCAGTATTAAATCTGCTCCCTTCCTCCCCTCCGAAAGCGACTACTTCAATTGTTTTTTCAAACTCTTTACCATTCCGGGCTAGTTCACCCAATACTGCAATAGCAGATACAATACCTAATGCTCCGTCATATATTCCACCATCTTTAACAGTATCAAGATGTGATCCTATGAGTATAGTCTTATCCGATTTTCCTCTTAAAGATCCAAATAAGTTACCTACAGAATCTTCATAAACCTTTAGCCTAGCTTCCTTCATTTTATTAGCTAATAATTCCTTGCCAACCTTATCCTCATTTGTATAAATAGCCCTCCATATTTGCCCATCAATTTTTGTCTTTTCAGCTAATTCATATAAACATTCCTCAATCCATAGAGCCTTTTCTTTACTATTGCTACTAGACACTTTGATTTCCTCCCTCAATAATTTGATACTCTATCATCATCTTTGCTATCCCTATGGAAGGTCCTATACCATCAGTTACAAAAATTCCGAACTCTTTTGATAAATCGGCACTCATATTAGAAAAAGCGGCACATCCCAATAAAACAGCTCCGGCTCCATCTTTATATATGCATTTTTCAATTTGTTTTTTTAGCTTCTCAATGGCTTCTTCGGTTACTCCTAATACCCCTGTATCAATATATCTAACTGAAGCCAATTTTTGCTGCATACCATAACTAGAGATTTTTCTAATAAAAAAGGAAATACTTTTCCAATCGCATGAACTAATAATAGATAGTCTTGAACTAAATAAGCTTGCAGCTAATACTGAAGCTTCAAGCATGCCTACAACTGGTTTTTTCAAACACTCCTTGGCCTCTGTTAATCCGGGATCGGCAAAACAACATATCACTGCAGCATCGTAGGACTCTTCTCTTTTTTTTAACTCCTTTAAAGATTCCTTTGCAGCTACCATCTCATCATAAGCTGTTTCAATAAAAGCGGGACCGTGTATCGTTGTTGCTACTTCTATTTCTACACCGTTACCAATATATTTTTGAGCAGCTTTTTTTATTTTTTGTGTAATATCCTCAGATGAATTTGGGTTTAATAATAAAATTCGCATTTTAACTCCTATTCCGAACGGCCTCAGTAGGTATAAAGTTCCCATACCCAGCTAAAGCAATTATCTGACCATTCTCATATACTACATTTCCTCTGACTATAGTTTTTTCAACATAACCGGTAACTTCTCGTTCTAAATATGGTGTCCATTTCATTTTATAAAACAGATCCTCTTTCTTCACTGTCCACTTTTTTTTGGGATCAAAAATAACAATATCTGCATCTGAACCTATAGCAATCTGCCCCTTTCTTGGGAAAACACCATATCTTTTCGCAGCCGCTAAACTACTCATTTCAACAAATCGCTCCAGTTTCATGCCTCTTTTGTTTACAGCTTCATCAAAAAAAATAGGGAAGCAAGTCTGTATACCCCTAAATCCTGCTGGAGTGTCAAATACATTTTTTGCACCTGTTTCTTTTTGTTCAAAAGTATATGTAACATGGTCTGAACCTATAAAATCTATTTTTCCTTCTAGTAAAACCTTCCACAATTTTTCGACCGTTTCTCTCTTTCTTATAGGAGGGTTACAGATTGCATATACTCCCCATTTTTCTACGTCAGTTTCATCTAATGATAAATAATGTGTACATGTTTCTACCGTAATATCCGCTCCCTTTTTTTTGTAGGCATTAACGACTTCTACTCCGCTAGATACACTGCAATGCACTACATGCAACTTGACACCGGTCTCATAAGCAAAAAGCGACATCCTGTTTATCGCTTCTAATTCTGATATTTCAGCCCTGCTACTCTCATAATGTATCGGAAGAATGTTTCCTAACTTCTCTTGTTTAGTTCTTCCTGCCCTGACTATAGAATCATTCTCACAGTGAATACTCATAACAACATTTTTACTCGCCAAATGCTCCATTGTTTTCAACATATTTGCATCGTCTATTTGTGGTATTTCAGGTGAATAAGTAATGAAAGCTTTAAAAGCTATGGCACCCATATCTATCATTTTTATATACTCTTTTTCATTATCGGTTGCACATGCCCCAAATAAACAAAAATCTATGACTGCTTTTGTCTCACCAATTTTTCTTTTATCATTTAAATTTTCAAATGTCGATGGTAACGGAAAAGTTAAGGGATGCTCCATAAGAGTAGTTATGCCTCCAGCTGCTGCAGAACATGTGCCTGTGTAAAAATCTCCTGCAATCGTTCCTCCGGGATCATTTAGATGCGAATGAGGATCTACAAACCCGGGGAAAACATACTTTCTTTTTGCATCAATAGTTTTTACAGCTTCATACTGTTCTCCGTTTACAATACATGCAATAACTCCATCTTTTACATAAATATCCGCTTTTATTTTTCCATTTGCGGTTATTATCAGTCCATTTTTTATGCTCAAATCATACATTTTTCTGCTCCTTTCTCTAAAAACTCATACTTTTCATTAGTAAATAATATCGCTATACTTTATAAATAACAATATCTCTTTTAAGCTATTGTTTGTCCTTTTTTAACTACTTGTATAAATATTCACAATCTTAATTATAAATTCTTAATCTGGATTGTAATTTTCATATTTTCATATATTATTTGCCTCTTAACAATGTAAACCCGAAATAAGCAACAATAATTGTAAGCAGGCTTATGATAGAAGGAGTCTGTGATTGCGTTAGACTGGAAGGCAGTTCAGAGATGGCACATTCTATACATGCCTTTGTTCAAGCCGGAATCTTGGTTATAGGACATATTGGATTAACAACTTAAACTGGTTTCCCCCATGAGCGGATTTAAAATACAAAGAAAAAGCTGCGAAACAGCAGGTAGTTAATAGCATCTACTAAAGTCCTTAAAAAAGACTATGTATTATGGTTGTTGTGGAATGTGTCCCTTCTGCTTTAGAAGAAATATAACAGATATGTATTCAAACTTGCTCTCAAGTTTTAAATAAATATACGAATTTGCGAAAACAATAATCGAAGCTTTTAGTATGCTCCACTTATGCTACTTGTATCAATGTTGTTCTTAGTTTTTTATGTCCTTTTTTACTGAGTGTTTTGTTTTTTTCCTACTTTTTTCTTTTAGTTTAGCAGCTATGTGTTTAGAAAAGTATATTCCTTTGCAGATAAGAACCTTTGTCAGTCTTCTATCTCTGGTTTAGGCATCTCCTTTAGTATTCTCATGCCGCATTTGCTTCCTAATAAGGAGTTGCTTTTGTTTCCAAGTTTGGGATATGATTGATCTGGGTACGAATATATTTTATTCTTTTATTACTTTATCTATTGTTTCATAGAATTTATTTATTTCTTTTTTATTTAATTCTATATCTTTTCCCCTAATTTTGATTTAAAATGCTCCATTAGTAACTGTTAAGGGCAGTCTGTGACCGCCCTTACTTATTCCTTCTGACTATTTCCTCTGCAATATAAGATGCCACATCATCTGCGTAGGAACCTGTACCAAATCCTGCATCATAGCCCAACTCTTTTGCTAATTCGTGCGATATCCTGGGGCCTCCGCAACAAACTATAAATCTGTCTCTTAAGCCCTCTGCTTCAAGAAGCTCTATAAGATTAGTCATATTTTGAATATGAACATTTTTCTGCGTAACAGTTTGAGATACTAAAAGTGCATCAGCATTTAGCTCTACAGCTTTTTTAATAAATTCTTCATTAGTCACTTGGCTGCCCAGATTGTAAGCATCTATCATTTCATATCTTTCAAGACCGAAATGCCCCGCATATCCTTTCATATTCATAATAGCATCAATACCCACGGTATGAGCATCCGTGCCGGTACTGGCGCCAATTATAACCAGTTCTTTGCCAATGTTTTCTTTAATAAATTTATCTGTTTCCTCCATAGACATGGTGGTGCTTTCTACCTTTGTTACTTTTATATTGGTAATATCCACGCTGTGGGAGCAACTGCCAAATACTACGAAAAAGGAGAATCCTACGCTCATTTCGCCCATATGAACTACGCTTGGTTCATCTATCCCCATCTTCATGGCATATAATTTAGCAGCTTCCTTGGCGGTTTCATCAGCTTTTATCGGTAATGTGAAACTTAATTGTACCTTTCCGTCATTCATTGTATCTCCGTAAGGCCTGACTCTTTCCGGGTCAAATGTAACTATATTGCCATCTTTATCTTTAAAACTTAAACTTGTATCCATATTTTTACCTCCCCCCGCCATTATTCAGCATTAACGGAATAAAGGGGTTTTGATATTTCACATCTTTTTTAACAACACCGTCTAAACCCTTTCCTCCGGTCCTGCTTCTTTTAACACCACCAAATTTGCCTTGTTCAATTATGGAAAAGAGTCCTTCCTCTTCAATTTCCAACAACATTTCAGCAGCTTTTTCCAATACTTCTATTGCTCTATTTTGAATTATTCCGTTTTCTTTAAACTCTACTTCATCACCTATATTCCGCATGTTATTAAATATATATTTCGCATTTTCTATAGCCAATGCCCTATCAGCCATAAAGGGAGTGTGTATTGCTTCCGTCATCATTCCAAGTAGCTGTATGCCTTGATTGGTCCATATGGATATCATATTAAATAATGCATCTTGTAAGTGTCCTTTAAATATATTTCCTGTCATAAATTTGGTTGGCGGCATATATTTAAGAGGTGCTTTAGGGAATATTTCTCTTGCCATCTGTGCCTGTGCCAACTCCATAAGAAAACCGTTTTCTATATCGGGATCCATCTCAAAGGCGTGGCCGATTCCCATTTGTTCCTCGGGTATCCCCGCTTTAAGGGCAAATTGTTCATTCATAAATTGGGATGCCAATACAGTATGGGCTTCTTCCACCGCATCTGCCGTAGTAAGATAATTGTCTTCTCCCGTGTTTATTATTACTCCGGCAAAGCCGTTTATTGTTCTGGAGAAAAACTGATCTACAAAGGTTCTTTGCATATTAATATCCCTAAAAAGTATCCCATAAAGGGCGTCATTTAACATAACATCCAGTCTTTCCAATGCCCCCATCGCAGCTATCTCCGGCATACATAGGCCGGAACAATAATTGCAAAGTCTTATATATCTTCCTACTTCTTCTCCTACTTCATCCAATGCCTTTCTCATCAGCTTGAAATTTTCCTGGGTTGCATAAGTACCGCCAAAACCTTCCGTCGTCGGACCGTAAGGCACATAATCCAATAAGCTCTGGCCTGTGGTTCTGATTACTGCAATCACATCTGCACCCTGCCTGCCGGCTGCTTGGGCTTGAATGATGTCTTCATATATATTTCCTGTGGCAACTATAACATATATATAGGGTTTGGGACCTTCTCCTATGGTTTCTAGGTATTTGTCTCTCTTTTCCCTATTTGCTCTAATTTTCTTGATTGCTTCTTTAGCCATCTCCTCGCCTTTGGCTATTATTTCACCTTCCGGTTTTAACGGTATTTTTGTTATATCTATTTCACCGGAAGCTATTTTTTCTGCTACTTCTTGGGGAGTAAATCCGGTGTCAAGAACTGCATTCGCCACAAAATATACTATGCCAGTAGACAATCCGCCGGCTTTTTTTAAATTGTCTATGACTATATTGGGTAAGGGCGTGCCGATTTCATCAGTACCGTCAACGCCAAACAGTCTTAATATTGTTCTTTCAACTGTCACAGTGGTATGCTCATCAATAAAGTTTTGAACATTATTCGCTATGTTTTTTGCTGATGTTCTTGCTTTATTAATAAGGGATTGATTTAAGTTAAGTTTCGATTTCATCGTTTACCTCCTTTATAGAATTTTGGGCTGCAAGCCCCATGCCTCGGATTATGAATGCTATAATCTGAATTCAATTATCCGCTCCGCTTCTTCCAGTATTTCTTCCGGGATTCCTATCAGCCTTGAAATGTTAATAGCATCTTTGGGTACATCTGTTTCCTCGACTATTTCTATCAATGTATAATCCATGTAATCTGATATCACATCCGGATGCCCCACTTTGTCATAATCAACATTTCTTAGCCCTTTTACTTGCAAGTGTTTTATACCTTCTTTAACAAGCCCATCAAAATGTGTTGTTATCAAGGTAATACAAGGTTTTTGTACTAAATATTTTATAATACCTGTGGATATGGCGTAGCCTTCTCTCGGATTTGTCCCTCTGGCTAATTCATCAATTAAAATCATTCCCTCCATATCCGTCATAAATAAAACTTCTTTCATTGATTGCATTTCTGAGCCGAAGGTGGATAATCCTGAATCCAAAGACTGCTCATCTCCCGCAGATATAAACACAAAATCCACAAGGGATGCTTCCATATAATCTGCAGGGACAAAAAGTCCATATTGCATCATTATCATAAGCAGCCCTACCATTTTAAGTGAAACGGTTTTGCCGCCCATATTTGCTCCCGTTATTATAGCCACGCCTTTATTTAAGTCAACAGATATAGGTGTAAAAGCTTTCCCCTTTTTCCTAAGTCCGGTTTCTACTACCGTATGCCTGCCGTTTTTTATAATGCATTTTAATTCATCGGATATCACCGGTTTTACTCCTTTTAAAGCATTGGCTAAATATGCTTTTGAAATCAATAAATCAAAATGCCCTATGGAATCCATATTATCTAATATGCTATTTCCTAATAAGGCCAGTTTATTTGATAAGTCCTCCAAAACCTTCATTTCTTCTAATATTTCAGATTCTTTTATCTCTTCGATTTCCTTCATCAACTTTGCCATCTCGTTGTCAGGCCTTATTTTAAACGTAATGTTTATATATGTTTCAGAGGAAACTTGGAGTTTGGGATAGCCTATAAGTTTTTTTATAGTACCTGTTTCTTTTCTGCTTATGGTTATATCGCCGGTGGTTCGTAACTCTATGCCTATTTCCTTTTCTATTTCCTTTTTCTTGTCAGCTTTTAATAACTCCAATTCTTTATCGATTCCGGCTTTTGTCTTACGTATTTCCCTTAGC
>CAYXUX010000039.1:0-2610 GCA_964468275.1 uncultured Clostridiaceae bacterium | reverse complement strand
TTCATTACCTTTTCGATTCTATCGAGTTCTTCTTGAAGTTCATCTTTTTGAATCTTTTTATATGGAACCATTAAATTTTTATATTTTATTCCATAAGGAGTTATGGGATTAAGTCCTTCTAAAACTTTTTCCACATCTAACAGATATTTGGTTCTTTCATTAATTATCATATTTAAAGCCCTCCCTGCATCACGTCAAATACAGGTATATGAGGTATTGCTCTTCTCATATTTTCCAGAAATGTTTTTGCATCGAAGTAGTAGCCATCGGGGGAGTAGGGGTTTACTGTCACAGCAATGATATTTATACTGTCTACTACTCTTAGCAC
Source organism: uncultured Clostridiaceae bacterium (assembly GCA_964468275.1). GTDB lineage: Bacteria > Bacillota > Clostridia > Lutisporales > Lutisporaceae > JAAYKT01. Next base: position 2,282 of record CAYXUX010000039.1, on the reverse strand, counting down.
CATTCCCATTTTTTTTAGTAAATGCAATTCCCTCTCCGGTAAAAATATCCTAGTTCCGTCTTTTATTATTACATTTAATTGTCTTTTTGCATTTTGCATAATATCTCTTAGGGTACATGTTGTAGCAGAGCCGGATAAAACCACATACTTGGTTTTTCCGGTAATATGCTCTGCTATGGTACTTCCGCTTTGCAGTGATGTTTGAGTTTCTATATAATTTACAGTTAAATCTTCATCGATAACTCCTGTAATCCCTTGCTCTATAATGCTCTGTGCAATATCTCGTATCTCGTCTTCTTCTACACGGGGCATTGAATAATTATTTATCACATGTAAAGTCTTATCTATTACCAAATCTTGAGATCTCGCCAAGGATGCCCCGGTAGCCAACACAGTACCATCTGATACGAATGGAGCCGCTGATGCTCTTCTATCCAGGGAACCGTCAATAAGCACTAGCTTCGCCCCAAATTCCATCATTTCTTCGCACATATTCCTGATAGTACGAGAAGAGTACGGACCTGATATCTCTACATAACCGTTCTCCATAGCACGACCTATGACAACTCTACCCATAGGTGTGTTGTAATCCGTTACGGATAAAATCTCAATACCTGCGTATTCAGATTTTATCGCATTCTCTACAGTGGCTATTATTGTTCCTTTGTTAACATGTACCGGCGGCTTTTCCGATTCAGTAACAACATCCCTCTTTTCACCGTCTCTACCGGTGGAGATAAGCGCGATAGGAATGGATTTTTCACCGGCTTGGCTAACGATTTCATTTAATGTAACGGTTTTTCCCGCGTTTTTAAAAGTACCGACTATAGAGATTATCTTATTTGTAGGATATATCAGGTCGATTAATTTCATAGCATTGATCCTTTCGCTTCTATTTTTGTCTCATTTTTGCCCTATCCTTACGGAGCATTTCTGTAGGCTCAAGATTCATCGCATTGCCTTCTAAGAGTCCGGCAACTCCGCTTAGTTTATCTTCTCTTTCTTTTCTGCATACAGGACAATTGCATGGCTCTTCTATATATTCAGGTTCAGTGTAAGTCGTGATTACACCTTCGAAGTTTCTCAATATGACCTTGCGTTTGTTTTGTGAAATCACATATTGAGGACCAACAGGGGTCTTACCGCCGCCGCCAGGGGCATCAACTACAAATACGGGTACACAGAATCCGGAGGTATGTCCTCTTAAACCTTCTATTATTTCTATACCTTTTGATACTGTTGTTCTAAAGTGCTCAATTCCAAAAGACAAATCGCATTGGTAAACATAGTAAGGTCTTACTCTAATTTTTACAAGTTCATGCACCAAATCCCTCATGATATGAACACAATCATTGACCCCTCTAAGTAATACGGATTGGTTGCCAAGGGGGATGCCTGCATCTGCAAGTCTTTCACAAGCTTCTGTTGATTCGGGTGTAATTTCTTTAGGATGGTTAAAATGTGTATTAAGCCAGATGGGGTGATATTTTTTCAGCATATTGACTAGTTCGGGAGTAATTCTTTGGGGCATTACGACAGGTGCCCTTGAGCCGAGTCTTACTATTTCAACATGAGGTATACTTCTTAGTTCCTTAATGATATATTCTAAAATATCATCTTTTATTAACAAACAGTCTCCGCCTGATAATAATACGTCTCTGACCCCGGGAGTGTTCCTGATATATTCTATGGATTTTTCGATTTTATCCATAGGCACTGCTTTATCCTGCTGCCCTGCAAATCGCCTCCTGGTACAGTGTCTGCAGTACATTGAGCATTGGTCAGTGATTAGAAAAAGTACTCTATCCGGATACCTATGGGTCAATCCCGGTGTGGGTGAATCTTCATCTTCACTTAAAGGGTCCAGTTGGTCTGCTTCAGCCCTGTGAAGTTCCAGGCTTGTAGGTACCGCCTGTTTTCTGATGGGACAATGAATGTCCTCGGGGTCCATCAGTGAAGCATAATAAGGTGTGATTGCCATTCTCAAAGTTTTTAAGCATTCGTGTATGCCATCTGCTTCTTCCTGAGTAATTTTTATTACTTTTTTCAGTTGTTCAACTGTTGTGATTCTATTGCTTACCTGCCATTTCCAGTCCTTCCATTGTTCGGGTGTAACATCTTTCCAAATTTCCACATCAGTATAATGTCTCATCAATATGAAACCTCCTTTAAAATTATTTTAGCTACGAGCCTTAAATCACTAATTATCAGGGCATTCCTATAGGGTTAAGATTCTTTTGTCGCACTGCTTCTTCAAAATAACAGCCACAAAAATGTCATCC
>CAYXUX010000038.1:0-16374 GCA_964468275.1 uncultured Clostridiaceae bacterium | reverse complement strand
CTTCACTGCGCTAACAGATTCTAAGCCTTTCCACAACGCAATCTTAATCAAATATTAATAATCTCCAATAAAAGTATATATATTTACGATGTCTGAACTGTAACGTAACATTTAATACAAAAAATGTTATGGTTTTGTAGTGTTGTATCTCTTAAAATTGTGTAGTATAATTAGTTGGAATATAAGGACAAGCTAAAACCCATTTTTATTGTTAGCTTGATGTGAGCTTCCAGAAACATGGAGGCTCATTAATATGTAGATTTTTTATATGCTTTTTATACCAACGAATTATAAATATTACTTAAGGATGGTGAATTTATGTCATTAGGTATGTTACTGCAACATATGGCTAACGGTATTTCTTTAGGCAGCCTTTATGCACTTATTGCAATCGGTTACACAATGGTTTATGGGATACTGAGACTAATTAATTTTGCACATGGCGATATATTTATGATGGCTACTTACTTTGCTTTTTATAGTGTAGTTTCATTCAACTTACCATGGTATTTATCATTTTTTATAGCTATAATACTTACTACTGCTTTAGGTATGTTGGTTGAAAACTTGGCTTACAGACCTTTACGGGATGCCCCAAGAATTTCTATTTTAATATCTGCCATAGGAGCCTCGTTTTTACTGGAAAACCTTGTAATTATTTTATTTGGCGGCAGACCGAAGGCCTTTCCTATATCAGAATTGTTCACGAAAGTAATAAAAATAGGAACGGTATCCATTCAAAGGTTATTTTTTATTATACCTGTTACTACTGTTATACTATTGATAGCTTTAATATATATAATAAACCATACAAAAACCGGTATGGCAATGAGAGCAGTTTCTAAGGATCATGAAACTGCTAGATTAATGGGTATAGATATTGATAGAACAATAACAATTACATTTGGTATAGGTTCTGCTTTAGCGGCAGTGGGAGGTATGATGTGGGGTTTGAAATTTCCCCAGATACAACCTCTTATGGGTGTTATACCGGGCTTAAAGTGTTTTATAGCTGCCGTAATCGGTGGTATTGGAAATATTTTCGGTGCTGTAATAGGTGGTTTTATATTAGGTGTCGGCGAGATTATGTTAGTGGCACTATTACCTAATTTAACCGGTTACAGAGATGCTTTTGCATTTGTATTGTTGATTTTAATACTTTTATTCAAGCCTACAGGTATAATGGGTGAAAAAATATCGGAGAAGGTGTAACTATGAAGAAAAGAGATATATATCTAACAATTATTTCATTATTGGTATTTATTGTTTTCATATTTTATGCGCATTTTAACTTTGATGCATATAAGCTAAGAATTTTAAATCTTTGTGCAATATATACGGTTCTTGGATTAAGCATGAACTTAATTAATGGTTTTACCGGACTTTTTTCACTAGGCCACGCAGGATTTATGGCTGTAGGTGCATATACAACGGCTCTGCTGACATTACCCGTCGCCACAAAAACCCAAAATTTTTTCTTGAAGCCTATTATTGAACCGTTAAGCAAAATAGTGTTGCCTTTTTTTCCATCATTGCTGATCGCCGGATTTTTAACTGCTTTTATCGGTTTTTTGATAGGTGCACCGGCATTAAGGTTAAAAGGTGACTATTTAGCAATAGCTACCCTCGGTTTTGCAGAAATAATCAGAATTATAATTATCAATGCCCAAAGAGTTACAAATGGTGCCTTGGGATTGAAAGGTATCCCGGCAACAACGAATCTTTGGTGGAGTTTTGGTATCGCAATTTTTACAATTATATTTATGATATTATTAATAGATTCAAGTTACGGAAGAGCTTTTAAAGCTATTAGAGAAGATGAAATAGCCGCAGAAAGCATGGGGATAAGCCTTTTTAGGCACAAGGTATTATCTTTTACAATAGGGTCTTTCTTTGCCGGAATTGGCGGAGGACTCCTTGGAAATCTGTTGGGTACAATTGACCCTGCCTTATTCAAATTTACACTTACTTTTAATATTTTATTAATAATTGTATTGGGCGGAATAGGCAGTATAACGGGAACAGTAATTTCAGCTTTTATCGTTACTATTGCCGGTGAAGTTTTAAGATTTTTAGATCAATCAATTAATTTAGGATTTGTTGTCATCCCCGGTATAACAGGTATGAGGATGGTTGTTTTTTCACTAATGTTAATGCTCGTAGTTTTATTTTATAGTCACGGACTTATGGGCACAAGTGAGTTTAACTGGGATATGATAATTGATAAGCTGTCTGCTAAAAAATTGCTTGCAAAAAGGAGAGATTGAAATGGAAATGCTGAGAACAGATGATATAACTATGCAATTCGGAGGGTTAATTGCCGTTAAAGACTTTAACCTAAATTTAAATAAAGGCAGCATAATAGCATTGATAGGTCCTAACGGTGCAGGTAAAACCACCATATTTAATATGATAACAAGCGTATATAAGCCGACAAAAGGAAAAATTTATTTTAAGGATAAGGACATTACCGAATTGGCACCTCATATTGTAACTAAACTTGGCATAGCCAGAACATTCCAAAATATTAGGCTTTTTAAAGACTTGTCAGTGATTGAAAATGTTTTAATAGCAAACCATCTTCATTTAAAATCTAATGTTTTTGAAGCAATTTTAAGAGATTCTAAATATAAAAAAGAAGAAAGACGAATGAAAGAAAAAGCCTTAAACTTATTGGAAATAGTAGGGCTATCCGATGTTAAAAATGAAAAATCCAGTTCTTTGCCTTATGGAATGCAAAGAAAACTTGAAATAGCAAGAGCCTTAGCCACAAATCCTGAAATATTATTATTAGACGAGCCGGCTGCCGGAATGAATCCAAGAGAAACTGAAGAGATTACCCTTTTTATTAAGAAAATTAGAGATGATTTCAATTTAACTATTTTATTAATAGAACATCATATGCAGGTTGTAATGGACATATCGGAAGAAATTTATGTTTTAGACTATGGTATTACTATTGCTAAAGGCAGTCCTTATGAAATCCAAAATAATGAAAGAGTTATACAGGCATATTTGGGGGTGGATGAAGGTGCTTAGAATAGAAAATCTGATAGTCGCGTATGGCGGCATCGAAGCTTTAAAAGGAATAACCTTAGAAGTAGAAGAAGGGAAAATCGTTACGCTGATAGGAGCGAATGGTGCGGGTAAAAGTACAACTCTCAGAACAATTACAGGATTGGAAAAACCTAAAAGCGGCAAGATAACTTATAATGACGTGGATTTACTAAATTTAAAAACCCAAGATATTATAAAAATGGGCATTACCCTTGTTCCGGAAGGAAGAAGAGTGTTTCCTAATTTGACTGTTTTGGAAAACTTGAAGCTGGGAGCTTTTTTTAGAAAGGATCCGGATGTTATAAAGGAAGATCTGAAACGTATATATGATTTATTTCCTCGCTTGAAAGAACGAAATTGGCAGCTTGCAGGTACACTTTCAGGGGGAGAACAGCAAATGCTTTCGGTTGGCAGGGCGTTAATGTCAAAACCTAAACTTTTAATGATGGACGAACCTTCTTTAGGACTTGCGCCTTTAATAGTAAAGGATATATTTAATATCATAAAAGAAATCCATAAGCAAGGTGTAACAATATTGCTTATAGAACAAAATGCAAATGCAGCTCTTAGAATTGCAGATATCGGTTATATACTTGAAACGGGGACGATAAAAAATAAGGGTAAAGGGTCGGATTTATTAAAAAATGATGATGTCCGAAAAGCTTATTTAGGAGAAAGTGTGATAAACTAAATTTTTATTTGAATATTTGCAATATTATTTTAAAGGCAATGCATTATATAAATAATAAATATATAATATAATTGCCTTTATATTATATAAAGTATAGAAATTTGAAAATGATTTTAGAGGAGATTTAATGATTAACAATAATAAAAATATAGAACAAGACATCTTGGGATCTCAGAATAAAGCTGTAACCAGAATTAGAAATAATAATGCCGCAGAGTTTAATAATACCGGAAAAAATAAATTGTACCACATAGTGACTTACGGATGCCAGCTAAATAACGCAGATTCGGAAATACTGAGCGGATTTCTAAACGAAATGGGTTTTGTAAACACGAATAATATAAATGAATCCGATTTGATTATTTTTAATACTTGTTGTGTGCGGGAAAATGCGGAGCTGAAGCTTTATGGTAATATTGGAGCTTTAAAAAACTTAAAAAAATCAAAACCGGAGATGATAATAGCTGTTTGCGGTTGCATGATGCAACAAAAACATTCTGTTGATACCATAAAGAGCAAATATAAACATATTGATTTGATTTTCGGTACTAATAATATTCATGTATTTCCTGAATTACTGGAAAAAATAATTAACAAAAAAAGCACTATTATAGAAATCATTGATTCAGAAAGCTCAATAGTTGAAGGTTTGCCCGTCATTAGAAAAGATAAACATAAAGCATGGGTAACAATAATGTACGGCTGCAACAATTTTTGTTCTTATTGTATTGTACCTTATGTTAGAGGAAGAGAAAGGAGCAGAAGACCTCAGAATATTATAGAAGAAGTGAAGAATCTGGCATTAGATTCTTATAAGGAAGTCACTCTCCTTGGTCAAAATGTTAATTCCTATGGAAAGGATTTTTTCGAACCCTATGATTTTGCTGATTTATTGCAAGATATAAATGATATAGACGGCATAGAGCGCATTAGATTTATGACTTCACACCCAAAGGACATTACTGACAAGTTAATTCATACAATAAAGGACTGCAATAAAATATGCGAACATTTACACTTACCATTTCAGGCAGGCAGCAATAAAATATTAAAACTGATGAATAGAAAATACACGAAAGAAGAGTATCTTTATAAAATAGAGAAAATAAAAGAAGCACTGCCGGACATAGCTTTAACAACTGATATTATTGTAGGCTTCCCCGGTGAAACTAAAGAAGATTTCAAAGAAACTCTTGATATAGTTAAAAAAGTTCAGTTTGATCAGGCTTTTACATTTATTTATTCAAAACGAAAAGGAACTCCCGCTTTTAAAATGAAAGATTATATGACAAAGGAAGAAAAACACAGAAACTTTGATGAATTAATAGAAATACAAAATGAAATATCAAAAAAAATAAATGATACCTATATAGGAAAGACTGTTGAAGTTTTGGTGGACGGCATAAGCAAGAACAATCTAAACCGTTATACGGGTCGCACCAGAACAGGCAAAATCGTTAATTTTAGCGGTGAAAACAACCTCCCCGGGGAATTAGTATCCGTTAAAATAAAAGAGGCTTATTCTTGGTATTTAGGCGGTGAATTGAATGACACAAAATCTTACTCCAATGATGAAACAATATTTTGAAATAAAAAATAAACATAAGGATAAAATTTTATTTTTCAGATTGGGTGACTTTTATGAAATGTTTTTTGATGATGCAATAACAGCATCAAAAGTTTTAGATATTACCTTAACTGGCCGGGATTGCGGCCAAAAAGAAAGAGCTCCCATGTGCGGCATCCCATACCATGCCGCGGAAACATATATTGCAAAACTCATTGAAAACAATTATAAGGTTGCAATATGCGAGCAGTGTGAGGATCCGGCTTTAGCAAAAGGAATTGTAAAAAGGGATGTTGTAAAGATTATAACCCCCGGTACTGTTACAAGCAGTATTATGCTTGATGAAAACACCAATAACTATCTTATGTCAATAGTTTCACTGGATAGTTCAATTGGCATTTCCTATGTAGACTTATCAACGGGAGAATTTTTTTGTACCTTTGCCGGTTTTAAACAAAGTAATTTAATACTTTCTGAAATCTCACGTATAAACCCTTCCGAGTTGATTATAAATACTCAGCTTGAGGATTTAAAAATTACAATAGAAAACACTGTTCAATTAGATAAAAAGTATTATAATCTGTCGGAATCAATAACTAGATTAAGGAAACAGTTTAATGTAGAATCCGTTGAAAGCTTAGGTCTGGAAGACAGAGCTCTGATATTGGCTTGCGGTTCTTTATTAATATATTTAGATGAAATGCAAAAAGCGGCTTTAAATAATATAATAAGAGTCAGGTTTTATAATATTACCAATTATATGATCATTGACCAAAACACTCAACGAAATTTAGAAATTTTTGAAACAATACGTGATAGAAGTAAGAAAGGTACTCTTTTATCAGTTCTAAACATGACATCTACTTCAATGGGTTCAAGAAAACTGAAACAGTGGATTGAAAAACCTCTTTTAAAACCAAAGGATATAATAAAAAGGCTAGATGCGGTGGAAGAGCTATTAAATAATTTTATGCTGAGAGAAGAGTTGAAAATATATTTAAAAAAAATTCAAGATATAGAACGTCTTAGCAGCAGGATAGCGCTGGGGATTGCTAATGCTCGTGATTTAATATCTTTTAAGAATTCTATTATCAACCTTCCATTAATAAAAACAATAATAGAAAATTTTAAAACCATCGAACTAAAAAGAATAGCGAAAGAGTTTGACAGCTTAGAAGATATATTTACAATGATTGATAATTCTATTAAAGAGGATCCGCCTTTCGGGTTAAAAGAAGGAAATTTAATTAAAGAAGGCTACAGTGAAGAAATTGATAAGTATTTTAAAATATCCAGAAACGGTAAACAGTGGATATTGGAATTGGAACAAAGCGAAAAAGATATTACCGGCATAAAGTCTTTAAAAGTAGGCTACAACAGAGTTTTTGGTTATTACATTGAAATAACTAAATCAAATCTTCAAAATGTACCTGAAAACTATATAAGAAAACAGACTTTATCCAATTCGGAAAGATTTATTACTCCCGAACTAAAAAAACTTGAGGAGATGGTGCTGCACGCAGATGAAGAATTGGTAGAGCTGGAGTATAAAGTTTTCCTGGATATAAGGGATGGTATTTCATCACATATAAAAAGAATTCAAAATACGGCTGTCTTGATCGCTGAATTGGATTGTTTTTGCTCTTTTGCGGAAACCGCGGAAAAGTACAATTACTGCAAACCTGAAATAGGTAGCTTTGAAAACATAGAGATACGAGAGGGTAGGCATCCTGTTATAGAACGGCAGAAACTTGATAGCGGTTTTATACCTAATGATGTGTTTTTAGATTGTAATGATAATAGACTTTTGATTATTACAGGACCCAATATGGCCGGAAAATCTACATATATGAGACAAACAGCTTTGATAGTATTAATATCACAAATAGGCTGTTATGTTCCTGCTTCTTATGCAAAAATAGGAGTAGTTGACAGAATATTTACCAGGGTTGGGGCTTCCGATGATTTGGCTTCGGGACAAAGTACCTTTATGGTTGAAATGACGGAGTTGGCAAATATAATCAATTCCGCAACGAAAAAAAGCTTTATTATTCTTGATGAAATAGGTAGAGGTACCAGCACATTTGACGGGTTAAGCCTGGCTTGGTCGACAATTGAATATATTTCGGATAAAAATCGATTAGGGTGTAAAACAATGTTTGCAACGCACTATCACGAACTTACAGAATTAGAGAATAAATTAAAAGGTCTAAAGAATTACTATATAGCAATAGAAGAAAGAGGAAAAGATATTATTTTTCTTAGAAAAATAAAAAGAGGGGCAATAAGCGGAAGCTACGGTATTCACGTAGCAAGGCTTGCAGGTGTTCCGGAGGATATACTCGATAGAGCAGCCGATATTCTTAGTATCCTTGATAAGTCTGATATGGAACACCAGATAAACCTTATAAAGAAGAAAAAACAAAAAAATAACACTGCTAAGGAAAATGAAAACCAACTAAATCTTTTTAATTTTAAATATACCAATATTATTGATGAAATTAAAAACTTGGATATTCAAAACATGACTCCAATACAGGCCCTTAACTTTGTAAATGAAATGAAGAAAAGACTCATGGGTGAATAATTCAGTGGAGGTGTAAACATGAGTAATATTATTACATTGAACGAGGATACAATTAATAAAATAGCGGCAGGCGAGGTGATAGAAAGACCGGCCTCAATTATAAAAGAGTTGGTAGAAAACTCTATTGATGCTGATTCTACTTCTATATCCGTTGAAATAAGAAATGGCGGTAAAACATTTATTTCGGTATCGGATAATGGATGCGGGATAATGGAAGAAGATTTACATAATGTTTTTACAAGACATGCAACCAGTAAAATTAAGAATATAGAAGACCTTTTAAAAATAGATACATTAGGGTTCAGAGGTGAGGCTATGCCAAGCATATCTTCTGTTTCTGAAATTGAGCTTTCTACTAAGCATGAAAAGGAACCAACCGGGTTTTATATTTCAGTTAAAAACAGGAAAATCATTGAGAAAAGAAAGATTGGATATGCAAAAGGTACCAATGTAAAAGTAAAAAATCTATTTTACAACACACCTGCAAGACAGAAGTTTTTAAAAAGTGATATAACGGAAAATAATTATATTACCGATGTTATGGAAAAAACCTCACTTAGTAATCCTAATATTTCCTTTAGATATATTTCTAATGATAAATTAATTTTTCATACTCCCGGTAATGGAGATTTATTATCGGTTATCCAATGTATCTATGGAATAAAAACTGCAAAATTTATGGAACCTGTAGAATATTCCAATGAGCTTGTAGGCATTAGCGGATATATAGGAAAACCTGAATTATCCAGAGGAAACTCGAATTATATAATGTTTTCTATTAATAAAAGAGTAGTTAAAAATATTATGTTAAAAGAAGCGATAAGAACTGCCTATAAATCTCTGCTTATGAATAGAAGATATCCTTTTACGATACTTAATATCAATATAAATCCGGAAAAAATAGATGTAAATGTTCATCCCACAAAAGCAGAAGTCAAATTTTCAGATAATAAAAGTATCTTTAATATCATTTATTATGTAGTCAATAATATATTAATGAATAAAAATCTTAGTTATAAGAATAGTCTTATTGATGATAATGCCAGTATAATAAAAGAAACTGTTTTGCCGGATTTTATACCTCCAAAGGAAAATGATAATAGATTTAACGATGTAAATGAAGCTTTTAATGAATTATTACCTCGATTTAATTCCGAAGCTAATAAAATACCGGACTTGGAACATAATAGGAATATGCACCAATCGTTAAAAATTATCGGACAGCTTTTTAATACTTATATACTATGCCAAAACAACAATGATTTTTTTCTTATAGATCAACATGCTGCTCATGAAAGGATAATTTTTGAAGACCTTTTGAGGATGAAAGAGAAGAAGCAAATAGTCCAACAGGCACTTTTGGTTCCTATTATTATAGAGTTAAGTGCAAAAGAAATGAATAATATTGATTACAGCATACAATTATTTGATAGTTTAGGATTTGATATTGAATTGTTTAGTGATAATTCTATTGCTATAAGACAAGTGCCGATAATAATGGGACATCCTTGTTCAGGTACTGTTATATCAGAATTGCTTGACACTATCGAAAACTTTAAAGACAATATTGATGAAATTGAAGAGAAAGCATTGTTGCAAATTGCATGTAAGAGTGCAATAAAAGCAGGAGATAATTTAAAAATTGATGAGATGATTAAACTTGTTGCAGAGTTGTATAAAACCAAGTTTAAATATACATGCCCTCATGGGCGACCTACTATTATTTCTTTAAGCAAATATGAACTGGAAAAGAAGTTTAAAAGAAAACTTTAAAGGTGATAAGATGAGACAAAGGATTTGCATCATTTCAGGGCCTACGGCTATTGGTAAAAGTGACCTTTCTATACAAGTTGCAAAATCTCTAAATGGTGAAATTATTTCGGCTGATTCAGCACAGGTGTATAAGTATTTGAATATAGGAACTGCGAAATTATCCGAAGAAGAAATGCAAGGAATCAAACATTATATGATAGATGAGGTTTATCCTGATGAAAAATTTAGTGTTGCACTTTACAGAGAGAAAGCAAAAAAATATATTGATGAAATCAATGCTAAGGATAAACTGCCGATAATAGTCGGGGGCACCGGACTTTATATTAAATCTTTCCTTGATAATCTTGATTTTACAAATTCAATTGTTGATGAAAATTATAGAAAACATATTGCCAATCTCGCAAAAACAATAGGAAATAAATACATACATGAAAAACTTAAAGACATTGATCCTATATCATATAAAAAATTGCATCCAAATGATATAAGAAGGATTACAAGAGCTTTGGAAGTATATAGACATACCGGTAAGCCAATTTCATATTATCATATAAAATCAAGAAAAAAATCATGTCAATATGATTTTGCTTATCTTTGTTTAAATGCTAAAAGGGAAACAATATATAACAGAATAGATTTAAGAGTAGATAAAATGATAGATATGGGATTAATTAATGAAGTAGAAGGTTTGATGAACTTAGGTTATGATAAGAGCTTGGTTTCTATGCAAGCCCTTGGTTATAAGGAGATAATTAACTATATAGAAGGCAGGATGTCAAAAGAAGAAGCAATAGAACACCTCAAAAGAAATACAAGACGTTACGCAAAAAGACAATTAACATGGTTTAAAGCAGATTCAAGAATTTTTTGGATAAATATTGAGGGATACTACAATTCAAAAGACATTGTGGAAAATATCATAAGGTTTTTTGCAGGAAAAATTAATTTAATATAGAATAAATATCTAATATAATATAATAATATGTTTTAAAGGATAGACTAAGGAAATTATAGGTTTTATTCTTTTGAAGGAGGGTTAATTTGAATAAAGTAATAACTAATCTACAAGATAACTTTTTAAATCAAGTTAGAAAAGAACATATACCAATAAATATTTTTTTGGTTAACGGATTTCAGTTAAAAGGTGTTGTAAAAGGCTTTGATAATTACACTATTGTTTTAGATTCCGAAGGTAAACAACAATTAGTATATAAACATGCTATATCTACTCTTATACCTCAAAAACCGATAAACCTTACTGCTATGGAAAAACCATCTAAAAGTGAATAGGTTACATAGTTTAGTACTATTATTCTATATATTTGGCTGATTATAAGAGCTATTTCATAGAAATAGCTCTTATGATATAGGTATTAAATTTTTATTTTATACATTCGAATATTATTATTAGATTTTTATAAATTGCTTAAAGGAGTTAAAAATGCACAAATCTACTTACAATTATTTAACGAGTCAATTAAATATAAAGAGGTCAATTATTGATTTAATGATAAAATGTGAAACCGATTTAAAAAAAGAATTTGATAAAATAAATGAAATTAAGGAGTTTAATCAATATAAGGTACTTGACAGTATGAAAAAGAATAGACTTAGCGACATGCATTTTAAGGCCTCAACAGGATATGGTTACGGGGATACAGGGAGGGAGACCCTAGATAAGATTTTTGCCGATATATTTAACAGTGAAGATGCCTTAGTACGAACAAATATAACTTCCGGCACTCATGCCATTAGCCTATGCCTATACGGCCTTTTAAAACCGGGTGATGAAATGCTTTCAATCACAGGAAAGCCTTATGATACATTGGATGAAATAATAGGTATCAGTAATCAACCTGAAGGATGTTTAAAAAACTATAATATATCATATAATCAAATTGAGTCTTATGAGGACAGCGGATTCGATTTTAATCTTATTGAAAAAAGTATTAATAATAAAACTAAAATGGTGTTTATGCAAAGATCCGCCGGTTATAATTGGCGCAAGGCATTAACTATAAATGAAATCAAACAGGTAATATCTTTTATAAAAGATATTAATCCAAACATATATTGCATGGTTGATAATTGTTATGGTGAATTTGTAGAATTTATGGAACCAACGGCTGTAAACGCGGATATAATTGCAGGGTCGCTAATAAAAAATCCGGGGGGCAGCATTGCACCGACAGGAGGGTATGTTGCCGGTAAAAAAGATTTAGTTGAATTAGCTGCAAATAGATTAATTGCGCCGGGTATTGGAAAAGAATGCGGCGCTACTCTGGGATTTAACCGATTACTATTTCAAGGTTTATTTATTGCACCACATATTGTAGCAGAAGCTTTAAAAGGTGCGGTACTTTGTTCAAAAGTGTTTTCATTTCTTGGATATGAAGTTAATCCATTGTTTGATTCACAAAGAAGTGATATCGTTCAAGCCATTAAATTTAAGGATGAGAAAAAGTTAATCTTGTTTTGTCAAGGAATACAATCAGGTTCTCCCGTAGACTCTTTTGCGGTACCTGAACCGTGGGATATGCCGGGTTATAACGAGCAAGTTATTATGGCTTCAGGCGGATTTGTACAAGGCTCTTCCATAGAGCTTAGTGCCGATGCACCTGTAAAACCCCCTTATATCGGTTATTTACAAGGGGGGGTAACCTATGAACATGTAAAAATAGGATTAATGTTTGCATTGCAAAATCTTGCGGACAATGATTTGCTACTCATATAGAGGCATTTATAAATACTAAAGTTTCCTAAATACAGCGATAACTTTACCTAAGATTGTCAGGTTATCGACAATAAGTGGCTCATATAGCTTGTTTTCAGGTTGTAACCTGTAATGTCCATTCTCTTTATAAAATTTTTTAATAGTGGCTTCATCATCATTTAAAAGTGCAACTACTATATCGCCGTTATCGGCATGGGATTGTTGGCTGACAATGACATAATCTTTATCAAATATGCCTGCATCTATCATACTGTTGCCCTTAACAATTAATATAAATGAATCATTATTTCCTATGAACTCCAAAGGTACGGGGAAAAAGTCTTCAATGTTTTCCTGAGCCAATATTGGCTGGCCGGCAGTAACCTTACCTACTATAGGAAGTTCTGTCATCTCTTTTTTAAAATATGTAAAGCTGCTTCCATCTAAAATTTCTATAGCCCTAGGCTTTGTAGCATCTCTTCTTATAAAGCCTTTTTTCTCTAACCTTTCAAGGTGACCATGTACCGTGGAAGTAGACTTCAAGTTAACTGCTCGTCCTATCTCCCTAAGAGAAGGGGGATATCCTTTTCTATTTAATTCTTTTCTAATAAAGTCCAGTATTTCTAATTGTTTCTTATTCAAATTTTCAAAATTCATTTAAACACAACCCTCAAATAATTAAATATTTTATCTCTTAAAGAGATTATAACACAGTAATTAATACTAAATCAAACAAATGTTCGTAAATTTTTAAAAAAGTATTGACATAGTACATATGTTCGTATATTATTAGTTATACGAACATATGTTCCCGAGGTAAGCTTTTTACAAGGTAAAGGTGCTAAAGAATGGGAGGTAATAATATAATGAAAACAAAAAATAAAAAATATATAATAGTAAATCGAATTAGATTTGTTATATCATTAACTATACTGGTTATTTTTATTATTATAATGATGCCGATATTTAAAGTAAATGCGAAAGACACACCTGATTTTGTTATAAAAACCTTATATGTGGATACCGGAGATACGTTATGGCAAATATCAGAAAAATATGCACCGAGGGATATGGATATTCGTTTATATTTAGATAATTTAATCCAACTTAATAAATTGGAAAGAATGATGATTTATCCCGGCGATATGCTATATATCCCCATTTATAATAATTAAAATACAATATTCTCGACATCCTTACCGCTGATAATTAATTCGATATTTTTAATTATTTGTGGTAAGCTTTCAAATATAACAAGCATTGGTTCATAGGATGTGCCTACTGCAACTGTTTTATTAAACTCTATTATTTCTTTATCAGCTTCATCACCTTTTTCAATTGTTTCCAGCATAACTTCAAATGAATTCCTGTTACTTTCTATATTACAATAAATAGTTGCAGGGTCTTTATCAAAATCTATATTTTTAAAAACTAAAGATTGTTTTACCAAAGAATGAAACAGTATTGTCGGTTTATATGAATAAATATTTTTAGGTATATTTTCTATATATTCAGAAAGCATTTTTTCATTTAATTCATATTTAAAATCTTTTTCACCCTTGATAAAATTATTTGCTATCTCATAGAATAATTTAATATTGTCAATAAACCACATGCTCTTGTTAATTTTTTTACCATAGAGTATTATTCGTGGTATGATAGAATATTTCTTTTTATCGTAATACATGCTAACCGAAAAACCATCGTATAAAGGGTTCGGCTCTATGTTTAAATCTTCATAATCTGACGGTTCATATTCGTTTACCAATATTACATCTATAATGGTAGATGAATTGTAGTTGGTAAATGTAATTTTTTGTTCCGTTATATCATTGATAAAAATTCTTTTTTCAATATCTTCATCATTGGTAAATACACCATCTTTCTTTTTATCAAAGCCGTCTTTTGTAATAAATGATTTCAAATTTTTATTATAAACATATTCTTTCATAAAAGTATTATCGAATAGAATAGATGGATGTTGGTTAACATATTGGCTTATTTTTGAGGTTTTATATTTTGCAATTTTATCATAAAGGGCATAATTCTTTTTATCTGTCAATTCTTTAAATATAAGATCCCATTTTATTATTATTTTTTCGTTCTTATTTATAATAGGAATCCCTTTTATACTGTTAATAATTTCGTTTATAATTTCCTTTGCTTTGTTTAATTCATAATAATAATAAAGAGTGAGAATAATCTGATAAAAAATAAAAATGGAATATACAGCTATTGTGATAAGAAAAAGGGAAGTCCTATCTATATCAAGAAACATAGACACTATAAATTCTATTAATATCAATATAAGAAAAGCAAAAAATGTTATAATATTGGTTAAAAAGCCAAACATACTAATTGACACCGCCTTTATTCAAAATCATTCTTCGGATAATGGGTTGGATTTTATTGCTTGTCTTAAGCGTTCATCATCAATATGAGTATATATCTGAGTAGTTGCTACGCTCTTATGACCCAAAAGTTGTTGTAATGCCCTAATATCAACATTGCCGTGTTTATACATTAATGTAGCGGCAGTATGTCTAAGCTTATGGGTAGAATACTTTTTGTCATCTAAGCCTGCCGCTTTAATGTATTTTTTAACTATCACTTGGACGGTTCGCGGACTAATCCTTTTTTTATTCCTACTAATAAACAAAGCATTTTTGTCATTTATATTTATATTATTGTGGTCTCTAACCAGCAGATACTCATTAATAGCATTAATACAAGCATTATTAAGATAAACAATACGCTCTTTATTTCCTTTCCCCGTTACTTTTAAGGTATCACCACTAATACTATCAATATCAATACCTACTAATTCAGATAATCTGAGACCGCAGTTCAAGAACAATGTAAGCATAGCATAATCTCTTTCCATATTAATTCCTTTTATATTTTTCAAAAGAGCTTTACTGTCATTTAAAGTTAAGTAAACTGGTTGCCGGCTGGTAATCTTTGGTGGTTCCAACTCAATTGCAGGATTTTTATCAATAATTTTTAATTTTGAATGTATATACTTAAAAAAAGAGCGTAAGCATGCAACTTTCCTAGCACGGGCATAATTGGAATTATTTCTCTCAGTTGCTGAATAGGAAATAAAAGAATACAAGTCATTTAAACCAATAGTACCTAAAAAATAATTATCAATATCATTGATTCTAATCTTTTTAAAATCAGTGTTTTCTTTAACAACGTTTTTTTTAATTTTCATATATTTAAAGAATAATATAAGATCGTAAGAGTAGGCTTGTACAGTTTTTTTTGAATTTCCTTTAATGGTTTCTAAATATATAATAAAATCTTTTGCCGCAGCAGGCAGTTCATTCATAAGAATTCACCTTCTTTTAGTTGAATTGCGCGAAATGGTTATTTAGCGCAATTACATTATTCTACAAAATGTTTAAGAATCCTCTTTTTTTATCAGCTTTATTTAAATTTTATCAAATTATCATTATTTTAACTTAATTATTAAAAAATCTATATTTAATACATTACTTTTATAGCCAAATGTTTTTCAATCATATTATTTAGATATTTATAAGCCTTTTAATTAAAAGCATATGTAATTAAATTTTCTTTTACAGAAGACAACATAGTCTTCTCTTCTTCTCCTCACATGTTCCACATATTGGTAATCGCTTTGATTTGTCACATTTCTTTTTATCTTTTAACTACAATCTCCAGTCACTTACTATGTAAAAATTATTTTATGTATGATGCTGTTCATTGCATTATATATATTAATTTATTTTTCTCCTCTATAGGTTATTAATATTTGCTAGGGTTACGTTGTGTAAAAACTTGGGTCTATCAGTAAAATGGAAAATAAGCAAATTTTTCGTGCCTATAGGAAAAATTATAAGCAAGACATTCTAAACTATCAAGAAGGTTATAATTTGTCTGTAATGGGCTTATAAGCATCAGCTTAATATAATAAGCCGTGTTTAAGTACAACAGTAAAGATAAATTAATATAATATA
>CAYXUX010000037.1:8709-17029 GCA_964468275.1 uncultured Clostridiaceae bacterium | reverse complement strand
CAGCAATCGAATCAAATATAATAAGCTGATTATCAAAAACAGTTAAGGTGTGAACTATAATATAGCGTAAATTTGATGATAAAAATAAATTTATTTATATTGAAAAATTGCAACTAATAATATATACTGAAAATGAAGGCAAAGTTGCAATTTTTTTTATTACATAACAAAAATGAAATTTTAATTGCATTTTAAGTGAGGGAGGTCATTTAATGAACAGTAAAGAAGAGGTCACTGAGAAACTGGTTATTAACAAAAATTGGTGTAAAGGCTGCGGAATATGTGTTAATTTTTGTCCCACAAATACATTGGCATTAAAGGATGGAAAAGTAGAAATAGTGGACTTGGAAAAATGTATTGAATGTGGGCTGTGCGAGCTAAGATGTCCGGATTACGCAATATATCTTAGGGGGAAAAAAAATGAAAAATAAAGAACTTTTAATGCAAGGAAATGAAGCATGTGTAGAAGGTGCATTGGCCGCGGGAATGCGATTTTTTGCAGGGTATCCCATTACTCCTTCTACGGAAATAGCCGAATTGTCATCTGAAAAGCTTCCCTTGGTGGGAGGAAAGTTTATACAGATGGAAGACGAAATAGCAAGTATGGCGGCTATAATAGGTGCATCCTTAACGGGGGTTAAAAGCATGACCGCTACTTCCGGTCCCGGGTTTTCACTTAAACAGGAGAATATCGGCTATGCGGCAATTGCAGAGATACCTTGCGTTATAGTGGATGTGCAAAGGGGAGGACCCAGCACAGGGTTGCCCACATCACCTTCTCAAGGCGATATTATGCAATCAAGATGGGGTACACACGGAGATCATCCAATTATTGTTGTTGCACCTGCATCGGTTAGAGAGACATTTGATTTAACCATAAAAGCATTTAATCTTTCAGAAGCCTACAGAACACCGGTTATAATACTGTTGGATGAAGTAATAGGACATATGAGGGAAAAAGTCGAATTGCCTGACATATCACAAATTAAAATCATTGACAGAAAAAAGCCAACTGTTAACAAAGAAGATTATTTACCTTTCAAAGCCGATGAAGATTTAGTACCGCCAATGGCAGATTATGGCGAGGGTTACAGATTTCACGTTACCGGATTAGTACACGATGAAACCGGTTTCCCCAGCAACAATCCGGCTGTATCAGATAAATTGATACGCAGACTTGATGGAAAGATAGAAAAGAATAAAAACAGCATTATAGAATGGGAAGAAAAAAATACTGATGATGCTGAAATAATCATTTTGTCAATAGGTTGTGTATCAAGAGCTTCGAATGCAGCCATGAAAATAATGAGAAAAAAAGGAATTAAGGTTGGCACTTTTAGACCTATCACCGTATGGCCTTTCCCTGAAAAGAGATTAAAAGAACTGTCACAAAAAACAAAAGCTATTATCGTAGCAGAAATGAATTTGGGACAGATGGTGTTGGAAGCGGAAAGAATAGTTAAAGGCATGGCAAAAATTGAAAAAGTAAACAAAGTTAATGGTGAAATCATTACTCCCGATGAAATAATTGCAAAAATTAAGGAGGTGCTATAAGATGCCAAGTGCAATAGTTAACGAATATTTTAGAGCTAAGAAACTGCCGCAAATATGGTGTCCCGGTTGTGGCCATGGTATAATCACCAGAGCGATAACAGTAGCAATAGACAAATCCGGTTTAGATAGAGATAAGATATGTATAGTCTCAGGAATCGGTT
Source organism: uncultured Clostridiaceae bacterium (assembly GCA_964468275.1). Classification (GTDB taxonomy): domain Bacteria; phylum Bacillota; class Clostridia; order Lutisporales; family Lutisporaceae; genus JAAYKT01. Next base: position 15,314 of record CAYXUX010000037.1, on the reverse strand, counting down.
GTTCTTCCAGGGCTACAGGATACTTAGATTTTGATACCCTCCACACAACTCATGGCAGGGCTATTGCTTTTGCAACGGGCATAAAGTTTGCAAAACCCGAGCTGAAGGTAATTGTAATCACAGGAGATGGTGATTGCACAGCTATCGGCGGAAACCATTTGATTCATGCTTGCAGGAGAAATATTGATATTACAGCTATAGTATTTAACAATAATATTTATGGGATGACAGGGGGTCAGTATTCTCCGACCACACCTAAATATGAAAAGGGTACCACAGCCCCGTACGGAAATATAGACAAATCGTTCGACATCCCCGGATTAGCAGCAGCAGCAGGTGCTACTTATGTCGCCAGAGCCACAGCCTATCACACAAATTTATTAATTTCATTAATTCAAAAAGGCTTGAATAATAAAGGTTTTTCCCTTATAGAAGCCATAAGTGACTGCCCGACTTATTATGGGAGAAAGAATAAAAAGGGAGATGCCGTGGATATGCTGGAATGGCAAAAAAGCCATGCTGTAAATGCCACTGCCGCTTCTAAAATGTCACCTGAATCCTTAGAAGGAAAATTTATAATTGGCGAATTTAAAAATATTTCAGAACCGGAATATACCGATGAATATCAAAAGATTATTGATAATATTAGAAAGGAGCAATAATAATGAGTAAATATGAAATCAGATTAAGCGGTTCCGGTGGTCAAGGTATGCTTCTTTCAGGTATTATATTAGCTGAAGCTGCTATTTATGAAGGCAAAAATGCAATTCAATCGCAATCCTATGGCCCTGAAGCCAGAGGAGGAGCCAGTAAATCCGAGGTAATAATATCGGAAGATGAAATTGATTTTCCAAAGGTAAGAAATTGTGATATATTATTATCGTTAACACAAAAATCTTATGACGAGTATAGTCCGGGATTAAAGCAAGATGGCATACTTATTTTAGATGACAGCGTTGAATACAAAGAAGAAAAATTTAAAATATTTTCTGCTCCTATTATAAATACAGCTGTTAACGATATCGGAAAACATTTTGTTACAAATATAGTTGCTTTAGGTGCACTGGTTGCAATAACAAATATTGTCTCTAAAAATGCATTGGAAAAAGCAGTCATGAGCCGGGTACCAAAAGGAACGGAAGAATTGAATAGGAAGGCACTGCATATGGGTTTTGAAATAGGAGAAAACGCGGTAAATAGGAATTAAATGATTAGGCGGGTTAATTCATGAATGAAAATATAGATTTTATAAAAAAAATTCAACTTTCTTTTCCCAAGCTTAGCAAAGGCCAAAGAATGATCGCTGAATACATTATGAATAATTATGATAAGGCTGCTTTTATGACTGCTGCTAAGTTAGGAGAAAAAGTAGGAGTTAGCGAATCAACTGTAGTGAGATTTGCAAATGTATTGGAGTTTGAAGGATATCCCCAAATGCAAAAAGTACTGCAGGAAATACTAAGAACAAGATTAACTACTGTTCAAAGAATAGAATTAACTTCTGATTACTCAAATGAGGAAAGCATTCTAAAAAGAGTGCTTAAAGCAGATATGGATAATATCAGACTGACCATTGGTGAGGCAGACCTAAAGGCATTTGACGATTCAGTAAATTCTATTATTAATGCTGAACATATATATATAGTTGCCTTGAGGAGTTCAATAGCATTAGCAGATTTTTTAAGCTTTTATTTAAATTTTATAAGAGGAAACGTGCATACGGTTACACATTCAATATCGGATATATTCGAGATTTTATTCAGGGTAAATGAGAAGGATTTGGTTATTGGAATTGGGTTTCCCAGATATTCATCTAAAACTATAGAAGCTTTAGATTATGCTAAATCACAAGGAGCGAAGGTACTGGCAATTACAGACAGCTTGTTATCACCTTTAACGTCACATTCTGATTATACTTTGATAGCAAAAAGTAATATGGAGGCTTTTGTTGACTCTTTGGTTGCACCTTTAAGTCTGCTAAATGCTTTAATCGTCGGTGTAGGAATCAAAGAAAAATCAAATCTTTCCGATTCTTTTGCTAAACTGGAAGAAGTATGGAAGAAGTATAAAGTTTATCTATAATGGTTAAGAATTCTTAGTACCAAATATAATGATTAATAATTTAAAATTATATGTATTTTGAAGGATTTTGTCTTTCTTTATAGAATAATTTTATTATGGGCTTAATATAAGAACAACAATTACAGATTTTAAGGCGTAAAGAACGCTTTAAATAGAATATGTTTAGGAGGTCTTTTAAAAAAATGGCTGATAAAGATAACTTAAACCCATTATTAAATGCTCAAAAACAAGTCAAAGAGGCTTGTGATAAGTTGGGCATGGATCCTGTTGTATATGATATTCTAAAACAACCTCTAAGAGTATTGGAGGTAGCTATCCCCGTTAAAATGGATGACGGTTCGTTAAGAGTGTTTACAGGTTACAGGTCTATGCATAATGATGCTGTTGGACCCGGTAAAGGCGGAGTAAGATTTCATCCCGGCGTAAACCGTGAAGAGGTTATGGCTTTGTCAATATGGATGACTTTTAAATGTTGTGTAACAGGTATCCCTTATGGCGGAGGCAAAGGCGGAGTTATTGTGGATCCCTTGAAGCTATCACAGGGTGAGCTGGAAAGGCTGTCGCGAGGATATATAGATGCAATTTATAAGCTTATTGGAGACCAAGTAGATATACCTGCACCCGATGTAGGAACTAATGGTCAAGTAATGGCTTGGATGGTTGATGAATACAACAAATTAGTGGGGAAAAGCTCTTTAGGCGTTATAACAGGTAAGCCTGTTGAATTTGGCGGTTCAAAAGGAAGGACAGCCGCTACAGGTTTTGGAGTTGCCGTGACTGCCAGAGAAGCTGCAAAAAAAGTAGGAATTAATTTTGAAGGCGCAAGTATAGCATTGCAAGGTTATGGAAATGTGGGAAGTCACACTGCAATGAATCTTGCTAAACTAGGCGGAAAAATTGTAGCTGTATGTGAATGGAACGGTACAATTTATAATGAAGATGGAATAGATGTATATGCATGTGCAGAATACATGAAAAAGAACAGAACACTTTTAGGTTTCCCGGGTGCAAAAGAAATATCAAAAGAAGAATTTTTTGCATTGCCCGTTGATATTTTAGTTCCCGCTGCATTGGAAAATGAGATTACCGGTGAAGTTGCTAAAACTATTCAAGCTAAATTGATATGTGAAGCAGCGAATGGACCTACAACTCCTGACGGTGATGAAGTTATTAATTCAAAGGGTTTACTGTTAACGCCTGATATATTAACTAATGCCGGAGGGGTTACAGTTTCTTACTTTGAGTGGGTACAAAATTTACATGGATACTATTGGTCTGAAAAGGAAATTGAAGAAAAAGAAGAGATAGCAATGGTTGATGCATTTAACGCGATATATGAGATTAAGGAAGAATACAATGTTCCGATGAGAACAGCCGCCTATATGTACTCAATTAAGAAGGTGGCAGATGCGATGAAGTTGAGAGGCTGGTATTAAGCATAAAAACCTGTTCTTTTGAACAGGTTTTTTATCTATTACATAACATAACAATTACAGTCCTCGGCTTAACAAGTAATAGTTAAACATAAAACGAATCAACTATGATTATTAATGAGATTTTTGAGCAATATAATAATAAAAATCTATAAGGAGTATTATATGAGCTCAAAAATTAGCGATAAAATCCGTTTATATATGATAACTTGGGAATATGTCGGTATAAGGTTAAAAAAAGTTATGTTATTATTATTTATAATTACATTTGCAGCTCAACTTTTAACACTGTTTACCATTGAAGGATTGCCTCCTAATACAACGTTAAAAATGGAAGGTAAAGCGATAATTGAAAACTTATTTGATGATACGGAAGGCAAAATACTTCTTAAAGCGGATAAAATAGACGAAAACAATATGCCCGAAATAATTCTTAACGGAGTATATAAATCTACATTTAACAATCAATTGATAGAGTTAACAGTAAAAGAGGCCGATATTTTAGAAATAAGCGGTGTCGATTGTACGGATAAAATTAATATTCAAATATATAAGGTTAGTGATAATATAGCTATTCCAAAAATAGGTTTAAATTATCAGATTAATAAAAATCTAGTATTTCTTTTTAGAGTAAAGATGAGACTTATGTAAACACAAATTGCGGTAGTATTTGAGAATGTAAAGTATCAGTAATTTATATCAATTTATATAAGGGGGTAGGACAATGGGTGTAGTAATCGCTATAGACGGACCTGCCGGTGCAGGTAAAAGTACCGTTGCAAAAAAAATTGCAGATGTTCTTTCTTATTTTTATATTGATTCAGGTGCTTTATTCAGAGCAATCACTTTTAAAGTTATTGAATCAGGACAAGACATGAGTGATATAAGTGGTATAATTGATATAGCACGAAATTCAAAAATAGATTTTTTGGATAATAAGGTTTTTCTTGACGATGTTGATGTGAGCAATAGAATAAGAAGTAATATTGTTAATGCAAACGTTTCTTATATAGCAAAAATTTCAGAGGTCAGAGATGTTATAGCTGACATACAAAGAAATATTGCATTAAAAAAGAACATTGTCGTAGAAGGGAGAGATATAGGTACCACTATTTTTCCAAATGCCGAAATAAAATTTTTCCTGATTGCTTCCATAGAAGAAAGGGCCGGAAGAAGATTAATAGAATTGAATTCCTCAGGCTCAAAATATTCGTTGGAAGAAGTGATAGAACAAATATCTAAAAGAGATATAATAGATAGTAATAGAGAAGTCTCTCCATTAAAAAAAGCTGAAGATGCTATAATTATAGATACTGATAATAAAAGTATAGAGAAGGTAATCGATGAAATGTTGTTAAATATAAAGAATCGTTTAAATTAAATATATAATTATAAGATTTTTATAGATAATTTTTTAGGGGGCATATATGTTATACAGAATTGTGAGATTAATAATAAAACCATTTTTTTTTATTTTATACAATATTAGAGTAGAAGGCATTGACAACATACCAAAAGAAGACGGATATATAGTATGCGGTAACCATACTAAAGCAATTGATCCCGTTTTATTGGCGGCAGCTTTACCGTGTCAAATACACTTTATGGCAAAGATTGAGTTGTTTAGAAATAAAATATTGGGTATTTTATTGAATGCCGTAGGCGCTTTCCCAATTAAAAGAGGAGAGCCGGATCTGAAAAGCATTCGTACTTCTTTGAGACTACTGCAAAGCAATAAGAATATAGGAATTTTTCCTGAGGGAACAAGAAACATTTCCGATGAATTAAAGGCGGAACCCGGAATTGCTATGCTTTCTATAAAATCAAAAAAGGGTATATTGCCTGTTTCTATCAAAACAAGCTATAAGTTTTTTAAAAGAACTAGAATAATTATCGGAGATGTTATATACTTAAATGAGTTTTATAATACAAAATTAAAAAATAACGATTATATTAACATTAGTTTAGAAATTATGAAAGCAATCAAATCATTATAGGGGTATTTCCATGGATGTTTTTGTTGATAAAAATTCGGGATTTTGCTTTGGTGTAAAAAATGCCATTAATGAAACAATGAGAGTATTGGCTGAAAATAAAAACAAAAAAATATATAGTTACGGTTCCTTAATCCATAATAAGCAAGTCATGGAGAAGTTGTCTGAAGAAGGATTATGTGAAATAGAATCGCTTCAAAATATAAATAATGAAAATGCAGTTTTAATTATAAGATCACATGGAGTGACCGAGAAAATTTTTGATAATATAAAAAAAATCGGAATTGATTATATTGATTGTACTTGTCCATTTGTTTCAAAAATACACAGAATTGTTAACAAACATTTTAATGAAGGTTATAAAATTTTTATTGTTGGAGACCGGTATCACCCGGAAGTTGTGGGAATTAACGGATGGTGCAATAATACAGCGGTTATCATACAAGATACAAAAACAATAGACAATCTTCCTTATTATGATAAAATATGTTTAGTCGCCCAAACAACTATAACTACTCATTTATGGAATAGAACTGTAGAAAAAGTTAAAGATAAGTTTAAAGCAGTTAAAGTATTCAACACCAGATGCAGTGCTACGGAGGATAGGCAAAATTCCGCGAAGGAGCTATCACAAAAAGTAGATGCTATGATAGTAATCGGCGGTTATAATAGTTCAAATACATTAAAATTATATGAAATATGTAAAGAAAAAAATGTGAATACTTATCATATTGAAACTATTGAAGAACTGCCTTGCAAATTTTTGAAGAATATAAAAAGCATCGGAATTACAGCAGGGGCTTCGACACCTGATTGGATATTAAAGGAGGTAATAAGTAAAATGCAAGATTTGAATAATGAAAAATCAGAAAGCATATTAAATGAAGAAAACCAAGAAGAAAAATTGTCTGAAGGCACAGCAGACTTTGAAGAATCCAAAAAAGATTTTAATGAAGGCGAAGAAGATAGTCAAACTTACGAGCCGGAAGACGGTACTGATGTTATAGAAGGGGATTTGCCGGATGATGAGTTAAGAGACAGTATTGAACCGGATGATGAGTTAAAGAGCAGTAATGAAGAAACACCGGATGATGAG
>CAYXUX010000037.1:0-8609 GCA_964468275.1 uncultured Clostridiaceae bacterium | reverse complement strand
GCAGTAATGAAGAAACACCGGATGATGAGCTAAAGGGCAGTATCATGGAAGAGTATGAAAAAAGTCTGGTCAGTCTGGGTGAAGGAGATATCGTCAAAGGCACGGTCTTATCTTTAAGTGATGAAGAAGTTATAGTAAATATAGGATATAAGGCTGATGGTATAATTAGCAAAGATGATTTGTCACTGGACAGCGATATAATACCTTCAGAAATCTTAAATGTTGGCGATGAAATAGAAGTCAAGGTTATGAGGATTAATGATGGTGAAGGTAATGTAATATTATCAAAAAAGATGGTTGAACTGGATAAAAATTATATAAAATTAGAAAATGCTTTCAACGAAAAAATTTCTGTAACCGGAATAATCAAAGAAATCGTCAGAGGCGGAGGAATTGTAGAAATCTATGGGATAAAGACTTTTATGCCTGCTTCATTATTTGATGTACGTTATATAAATGATTTGGAGTCATTTAAAAACAAAGAAGTCGGTGTAAAGATTATTGAGTTTAATAAGGACAACAGAAGAATCATTGTTTCCGGAAAAGCCCATATAATTGAAGAAAAAGAAAAATTACAGGAAGAGTTTTGGAATAGTGCAAAAGAAGGTAACAGAATTGAAGGAGAAGTAAAAAGATTAACGGATTTTGGGGCATTTGTTGATATTGGAGGTTTAGATGGACTTATTCATATATCTGAATTGTCATGGAGCAGAGTTAACCATCCTTCGGAAGTATTAAACCCCGGAGATAAAGTAGAAGTAATTATACTATCTTTGAACGAAGAAAAGAATAAGGTTTCCCTCGGTTTAAAACAAACATTACCTGAACCTTGGACAACAATTGAAGGAAGATATAATATCGGGGATATTATAGATGTAAAAATCGTGAGGTTTGCAAATTTCGGTGCATTTGCCGAGATTGAACCCGGAGTAGATGGTCTGATTCACATTTCACAAATTTCTGAGGAAAGAATAGCAAGGCCATCTCAAGTGCTGAGAATTAACGATATAGTAAAAGTAAAAATAATAGATACAAATATACCTGATAGGAAAATAAGCCTGAGCATAATAGAAGCTAAAGAAGAGTAGTTTGAATTTCTAAAGATAGCAAAACAAAAATCCACATTATTTTTTTTATAATTTAAAAACAAATTAATGTGGATTTTTATATTTGTTTTATATGTTTTTTTAATAATTTGATATTTAATGATTTTTTAGCAGGATTTTTAAAATATCTTGAGAATATATACTTTGGCTTATAAATTATGATTCTATTCAAACAAATATAAGATTACAGACAGGGGGTTAAGGGATGAGAATAGAAAACCATCCGATTCTAACATTCGAAAAAGGCAAAATGGTTAAATTCACTTACAACGGAAAAGAAATGGAGGGATACGAAGGAGAACCCATAGCTGCCGCTCTTCATGCTCAAGGCATAAAGGTACTGGGATATACCTATCATCGAAACAGACCGCGGGGATTTTACTGTGCGATAGGTAACTGCTCTTCATGCCTAATGGTTGTTAACGGTAAACCGAATGTCAGGACTTGTGTTGAAAAGTTAACGGAGGGTGCGGTAGTAGAAACACAAAAAGGAAGAGGTGAGTTGAAGTGATTAAAACAGATATTGTCATTATAGGTGGAGGACCGGCAGGTATTTGTGCAGCTATTAACGCCGCCTCTTCAGGTGCAAAAGTTCTTTTATTGGATCGAGACAGCCGGCTTGGGGGTCAGCTTATAAAACAAACACATATGTTTTTTGGATCACAGAAACAACATGCGTCAATCAGAGGCATAGACATACCGGAGATACTATCCAAAGAGATGGAAAAGTATAAAGATAATATACAAATTATGCTAGATACAACTGTTCTGGGATTGTATGAAGATGGAATTCTTACTGTAGAAAAGAATGATGAATATATTAAAGTAAAGCCAAAGTCAATTATAGTTGCTACGGGCGCTTCCGAAAAGTTTCCCGCATTTCCCAACAATGATCTCCCGGGTATATACGGTGCCGGTGCTGTTCAAACTTTAATGAATGTTTATGGAGTCAGCCCGGGGAAAAGTGTTTTTATGGCCGGGGCAGGCAATATCGGTTTAATAGTCAGCTATCAATTGGTTCAAGCAGGCGTTGAAGTAAAAGGAGTCATTTGCAGAGGACCAAAGTATGGGGGTTATGCCGTACATGCTTCAAAGCTTAAAAGAATGGGTGTACCGATTATGCCGGGGCATAAAGTTATATATGCCCACGGGAAAGACAAGCTTGAAAAAATTACATTAATAAAACTTGATGAAAATAAAAAAGAAATACCGGGTACGGAATTTGATATAGAAACTGACGTTCTTTGTATTTCCACCGGATTAACACCTTTGGGAGAGCTTTTATACCAAATCGGATGTGAAATGAAATTCATAAGAGAATTTAGCGGCCATGTTCCTGTCAGAAATGAAGAACTTGAAACAACTGTACCGGGAGTATTTGTTGCGGGAGACGTGGCAGGTATTGAGGAAGCAAGCAGTGCTATGGTAGAAGGCAGACTTGCAGGTCTTTGCTGTGCAAAAAAACTCGGTTTTGAAAATCCGGATTATGACAGTTTAAAAGAAGACTACTTACAACAGCTTCATGACTTAAGATCAGGCCCGGTAGGGGATAGCATCCGCAAGGGCTTAGCAAAAATTGTAGTGTAAGGAGAGTGAAGAAATGCTAAAAAGCACTGGTGTACCCATGGAAAAAGATTTAGAATCTGTAATTCCGCCAAAAGAGAGGCTTGCAAAGGGTCCGGTAGCCATAATAGAGTGTTTTGAAAGGATACCATGCAATCCTTGTTATACACATTGTGCAAGGGGAGCAATTAAAGAATTTGAAGATATAAATGACAGACCGCAGCTTAACTATGATATTTGTAACGGCTGCAGTATTTGCGTTTCACATTGCCCGGGTCTGGCAATTTTTATTGTTGATGAAACATATTCAGATACTGAAGCTTTGGTTAAAATACCTTATGAACTTCTTCCTTTACCCGAAGAAGGCACCTTTGTAACCGGGCTGGATAGAGGCGGTAAGCCTATATGCAGAGCAAAAGTTATTAAAGTACAAAATCCAAAATTTCAAGACAGAACACCTATAATATCTTTAGCCGTGCCTAAAGACCTGTCAATGACAGTCAGATTTTTAAGTCTTGAAGATTATTATGATGATAATACAATTATATGTCGTTGCGAAGAAGTAACCCTTGGTGAAATAAGAGAATTAATCAGAAAAGGATATAAGACTGTAGAGGAAATTAAAAGAATCAGCAGATGCGGAATGGGACCTTGCCAAGGCAGAACATGTCAGCAATTAATTATGGAAGAAATAGCGAAAGCCACCGGTGAACATATTGAAAACATTAAGGTGCATACTTACAGGCCTCCTATACTTCCGATAAAACTGGGAAAGATCCATGGAGGTGAAAAAAATGAATAAAACAGCAAGTGTTGTTATTGTTGGAGGAGGAATTTCCGGTTGTGCCATTGCATATAATCTCGCAAAAAAGGGAGTTAAAGATGTTGTCATCATTGATAAAGAATACTTATGCAGCGGGGCAACAGGACGTTGCGGAGCAGGTATTCGTATGCAGTGGGGAACCGAAATGAATTGCAGACTTGCAAAATACAGCGTAGAGTTTTTTGAAACCGCAAATGAAGTATTGGAATATGATGGTGATGTTGAATTTAAACAAGGCGGATATCTGATTATTGCCGCAACTGAAAAAGAGGTGGCACAATTCCAAAAAAATATAAAATTGCAAAATAGCCTCGGTATTCCATCCAGATATATAACACCTCAGGAAGCCAAAGAGATTGTTCCTCATATGGATGAAACACAGATTCTTGGAGCTGCTTTTAACCCTAAAGATGGCCATTTAAATCCTTTTCACACTACGCAAGCTTATGCGGATGCCGCAGTGAGATTGGGTGTAGAAATAATGAAATACACTGAAGTCACAGGAATAAAAGTTGAAAATGGAAAGATTGCAGGCGTTCAAACCGATAAAGGTTATATAAGCACCCCTGTCGTTGTTAATGCTGCCGGAGGACATGCACAAATCATTAGTGAAATGGTAGGTGTGAAGCTTCCTCTTTATTCAGAAAGGCATCAAATACTGGTAACCGAAGCTGTTGAGCCAATGCAGGGGCCGATGTTTATGTCATTTTCACAAAATATTTACTGTCAACAAACTCCCCATGGCAGCTTTATTATGGGACGCGGAGACCCTACCGAACCAAGAGATTTAAGGGTTACATCAAGTTGGGAATTCCTTGAGGAAATGGCTAAAACATGTATCAGGTTTTTGCCGCCGCTTAAAGATATAAGAATGGTTCGTCAATGGGCAGGACTTTATAATATGTCTCCTGATGCACAACCAATATATGGTCCTGTTAAAGACGTGGAAGGCTTTTTCTTAGCTTGCGGCTACAGCGGACACGGATTTATGTTTGGGCCTGTTACAGGTGTTGTGGTATCAGAATCAATTTTAGGTGAAGAACATACTATACCTGTTGATGCTCTTAGTTATGACCGTTTTGAAAAAGGTGAATTAATTTTAGAACCTTCTGTTGTTTAACTCTGTGTGATACTGAAAGGAGGCACGATGTATGAAAATAGTTGCTACAAAACCCGAATTATGCATAGGCTGCAAAGCATGTGAAGAAGCTTGTGTGAAAGTACTTTTTAAAGATACCGATACTGAGAAATCTGCGATAGTGATTACTGAATTAGGTAATGATAAGTTTGATATAAATGTGTGTAATCAATGCGGAGAATGTATTGAAATATGTCCAGCTCAAGCAATTTATAGAAACAAAAATGGAGTGGTAATGATTGACAAGGACAAATGTGTTCATTGCTACGCTTGTGCCGGTTTTTGCCCCACATTATCTATGCGTTACCATAAAGAAGTAACAGGGCCTTTTAAGTGCATAGCTTGTGGAGCATGCACAAGAGCTTGTACCACCGGCGCAATATATATGAAAGAAGTTTAAGAAGAGGGAGGGTTGGATATTAATGGAATGTAAAAATTCAAAAGATATTAATCTTGAAGAACTAAAAAGGCAACGTGTAAGACTTCATGAAAGCAGTTTTGAACCAAAAGAAATCTATAGAGGTTATGCTGATAGATCTCTTTATATAAACGTAACTACTAATGAAGTAAAAGTTAAAAAAATTTCAAATGACATGAAGGAGAAATTTACCGGTGGCAGAGGATATGGAATGAAATATCTTTGGGATGCGGTAAATCCTGACACAAGATGGGATAGTCCTGAAAATGAGATTATTATTGCTCAAGGTCCGATAGGTGGCATAACACAATATCCCGGTGCGGGAAAATCTTATGTGGTAACAATATCACCTTTGACAGATTTACCTGTTGACAGTAATGTTGGCGGTTTCTTTGGGCCTTTATGCAAATTTAGCGGATTTGATGCTTTAGAGATTCAGGGTAAAGCCGAAAATGATGTGGTTATTTTTATTGACGGGGACAACAATAAAGTAATAATTGAAGAAGCACCCGGAGAATGTACTAACAGCCACATACTTGCTAAAACCTTAACAGAAATGTATGCTGATTCAGAAGAAGATAAGATGAATGTCTCCGTTGTTTCTGCAGGCTTAGGTGCTGAGCATACTCGATTTGGGATTCTTAATTTTTCTCACTATGATCTCCGAAGAAAAGAATGCAAACTTAAACAAGCAGGAAGAGGCGGTATAGGAACAGTCTTTAGAAATAAAAAGATTAAAGCAATAGTTGTAAAAAGATCCGGAATTAAAGGTGATTTAAACAATCCTCATGATTTAGACACTATAATTAAATTAGGAATAAAATTGCATAGAGAAATATATGAAAACGATACTAAGCAATGCTGGATGAGAGTGCACGGAACCACGCAATTGGTGGATGCAATGAACGCTCATGACCTTTTACCGGTTAATAATTTTCAATATGGAGAGCATCCGGATGCACCAAAGATTGGGAAAAACAGTTTTGAAAAAATATTTGACAGAAGCAATGTTGATGGATGTTGGTACGGCTGTACATTACAATGTGCTCATGGCATTACGGGATTGGAAATTAAAACGGGACCTTATAAAGGACAAAAAATATTTACGGATGGTTCTGAGTATGAAACCCTTGCAGGATGCGGTTCTAATTGCGGTATATTTGATCCATATCAGGTTTCGGAAACTAACTTCTATTGTGACACCTATGGCCTTGATACAATTTCCTTCGGTACAACCGTTGGTTTTGTTATGGAATGCTATAATAGAGGTATAATAGGTAAAGAAGTAACACAAGGTTTGGATTTGAATTTCGGTAACTGGGAAGCCCAAATGGAATTAATGCATCAAATGGCAAGAGGAGAAGGATTTGGAGTAGTAGTAGGCCAAGGAATCCATCGTCTTAAAAAACTATTTGTAGAAGAATATGGTGCAGACAAAGAATTCTTGCACGATATCGGCATGGAAGTAAAGGGGCTTGAGTTTTCTGAATATATCTCTAAAGAATCCCTTGCTCAGCAAGCCGGTTATGGAACCGCCAATAAGGGTCCTCAACATGATGAAAACTGGTTAATATTCATGGATATGGTGAGGAATCAAATACCTACGTTTGAAGATAAGGCGGAAGCATTGTTCTACTATCCGTTGTTTAGAACTTGGTTTAGCATAATGGGGCTCTGTAAATTGCCATGGAATGATATTATGCCGGCAGATAATCATTTAACGGATGAGCCTGCAAAAGTACCGGAACATGTAGAAAACTATATTGCTTTATACACGGCAGTAACGGGTAATGATTTTTCCGAAGAAAAGATGTTGCTTCAATCGGAAAAAGTCTATAACTTGCAAAAAGTTTTTTGCTTGAAGATGGGAAAAGGTTTGAGAGAATATGATTATATACCTTATAGAGCAATGGGACCTGTAACCGTTGAAGAATACGAATCAAGAAGTGAGCGTTATGACAAGCACCTAAAAGAATTTGTAAAAATAGATCCTGATGGAATGACAGTAGAAGAAAAGATAAAAGAATTAAGAAAATACAGAGAGTCTCAATATCAGACTTTATTGGATGCCGTATATAAAAGAAGAGGTTGGACTAAAAATGCAATTCCCACCATAGAAAGACTTAAATACCTTGGTATTGATTATCCTGATGTTGTAGATGTTGTAAAAAAGTTTTTATAAAATGTAAGAAGTAAATTTAGGAGGTAAGATGGTAAAGGTAAACAACAAAGAAATGAAGTGGCAAGATAATATGATGTTGGAAGACGCGATTATATTTGCGGAATATCACGAATACTATCATCCAATACTTGTAGTTACCTTAAATGGAATTCTTATAAAGAGTGACGCATTTAAAACAACACCTATAAATAAAGGCGACATAATAGAAATCTTACAGCCTTTAGCAGGAGGCTAGAAATAAAAAACTCCGATTTCATTGAAATTGGAGTTTTTTAAATTCAAAAGTTTTATGTATTAAATTTAAAATAATGCAAATAATAAGCGTGACCTCACAAAATACATTGAGACCCCCTTTACATTCTATTTCCGTGATATATGTTTATATATCACGGCTTCTTTTTATTCCGGTTATATGATAAAATAGCTTCATATATGTTAAAAAACAACAAAATAAAAAAAGAATTAAAAGGGGTCGGAGTATGCTTGGGGATTATGAACTTTTTAAAAAAGATTTTTTTAAGCTGTCTGAAATAGAACTCTCATTTTACAAAGAAAGACAAATGAAAAGGAGAATAAATTCTTTTATTAACAGGAAAGGACATAATAGCTATAAATCATTTTTTAAAGCTTTAACAGTGGACAAAAAAATATATGATGAGTTTATTAATTATCTAACGATTAACGTATCTGAATTTTTTCGAAACCCAACTCAATGGGATATCTTAGAAAAAGAAATTTTGCCATACTTGTTTAACTATAATAGCACCTTAAAGGTATGGAGTGCAGCGTGTTCTACAGGAGAAGAGCCATATTCATTAGTAATGTTGTTATCTAAATTTCTTGATTTGAATAAAATTAAAATACTTGCTACGGATATAGATGTCGGTGCTATAGATAAAGCAAAGCTTGGACTATACTCTGAAAAAAGTCTAGCCAACTTACCTGAGGATTTTATTACGAAATTTTTCGAAAAAGTGAATAACTCCTTTAAAATTAGTGAAAAAATAAAGAATTGTGTCCAATTCAGACAACATAATTTATTGAAAGATGAGTACCCTACAGCCTGCGATTTAATCGTATGCAGAAATGTTTTAATATATTTTACTGAAGAAGCCAAGAATAAAATGTATAAAAATTTTAACAATTCATTAACCGAACACGGCATCCTTTTTGTTGGTAGTACCGAGCAAATCATTATGTCGCAAAAATTTAAACTTGAGCCGATTAAAACATTTTTTTATAAAAAGGTGAAAAAAGATGCTTGAAAAAACAGTCTGACAGGATTACTTGATATTTTCAATGGTCGGGGCAACAGGATTTGAACCTGCGACCTCTTGGTCCCGAACCAAGCACGCTACCAAACTGCGCTATGCCCCGAA
>CAYXUX010000036.1:0-17458 GCA_964468275.1 uncultured Clostridiaceae bacterium | reverse complement strand
GTAATCGTAACATCTGCGGATGGTTCTTTTAGTGCAGAGCAAATAACGGGAAAAGACGGTAAATATAAAATAGCTATACCAAAAGAGGGAGACTATGATATAGAAATCACAAAACCTGTAAAAATCGGTGATGAAACCCATGATATAAGCTTTAAACAAAAGGCAAATGTTGCTGTGGTTACAGGCGTAGAGTCAGATCCCATTCCTTCTGATAAGACTTTTACCGGCATACTGATTATGGCTGATAAGAACGGGGTAGAAAGTCTTGTAAAGTCGGTAAAAGACGATAATGATATTGAAAAGGAAATAAAAATAAAACAAACAGGCGGGGGTTCCTTAGAAGGTAAAGTAGATAAAGATACAGGAATATTTAGTATAGAAGGCTTAGCTAAGGATACTGAATATGAATTCTTAGTAACTACAGAGGTAAATGGAAAAGAGCTGCTTATGGGCAAGATAAAAGTAAAAATAACGGAAGACGGAGAAATAAATATCCACGAGGAGCTTATCGATCCTTACGGCACTATCACAGATAAAAATACTGGTAAAGTGTTGGGAAATGTCCATGTAGAATTATATTATGCGGATACCGCAAGAAATACTACTAATGGAAAGGCTGTGAATAAACCTGTACCTCAAAGCGAATTGGGAGGCATATTTACATTTCCGCCCAATGACAACAAAAATCCTCAATGGAGTACGGCAACCTTAGTATATAATAACGATCCTCTTGTAAAGGATCATGGAAACTATGCTTGGATGGTACCGGCCAATGCAGATTATTATATAATCGCAACAAAATCCGGTTATATGACCTATGACAGCAGAAAGGATTCGAGTCTTTCAAATGTTGAAAAGGGGAATTATTATATCAAAGTAGACACAGATATAGTCAAATACGATTTCGCCATGACCCCTATAAGCAGCAGCGGTGGGGGCGGAAAAGGAGGCGGGCCTTTGGTACCGACAGTGCCTAAGAAGCCCGAAGAACCTGTAGACTCAGATGTATCGGTAAAACCGGATCTGCCCGAAAGCGGCAGTGTAGCAAAAGATACTACAATTGAATCCTCCGGTGACAAAAGATCTTACTTAGAAGAAAAGGAAGGGGAAATCAGTATAAAATACTATATAAAAGAAGAACCGGGTAAGGATATGGAGATAGTATTTTATATTCCTAAAGGTGCTATTGTAAAGGATACTGACGGCGGAACTGTAGTGGGAGACAAGATTGTTTGGAAAGTGGACGATAGTGATATAGGAAAAATTGCAGAAAAGAAATTGAAGATTATTCTTCCTAAAATAACAAAGATAGAAGAGACAATGAAAACTATATCTGAATTAAAGGTCGACGGTGAAATAGTAGATACATCCGTTTTAGAAATTCTTATATTCTCTAATAGATACGGTAACGGTGAGCATCCACGATATATTCAAGGAATACCGGGGGGAGCCTTCAATCCGGCTTCTAATATTACAAGGGCGGAAGTTGCGGTAATATTCTCTCGAATTTTAAAACTTGAAAGTCTAGTGAAATATGAAAAGATGTATGATGATGTAGATATAGATGATTGGCACGCAAGAGGAATAGAAGCAGCCACAAAGAAAGGCTTGTTCCAAGGTATAGGCAATAACACGTTTAAACCGAATCAGCCAATTACTCGGGGTGAATTGGCGGCGGTAATTGCAAGATATTTGAATCTTCCTGAGAAAAAGCCTATTCAATTACCCTTTAAAGATATTGACAGTAACTGGGCCTTTACTTATATTACGGAATTATATAGAAACAATATAATTACAGGATACCAGGACGGTTCCTTTAAACCGGGAAGCCAACTGAGAAGAGATGAAGCGGTAACTATGATAAACAGAATGTTAAACAGAGGGCCGTTAAAAAATGTTGAGCCTACATATCCCGACATGCCTAAAGATAATTGGGCTTTTGGAGATGTAGAAGAATGCTCAAGGACACATAGGTATTATAGAAATGAAGACAGCAGCGAAACACATGTTGAGACCATAGATGAAGATTTATTTTTTTAAAATTTAAAAATAATCAAGAAACCGGTAGGTATGGAAAAGTACCTATCGGTTTTATTTTTATAAAAAAATGTTGTATTCTATCTAAAATGATTTTTTTATAGTAAAATATATTAATAGGCTTATGTAAAAATGGGGTGTCAAATTGGTTGAGAAAAAATCCATAACGGCAATTGTTATTTCCATACTTATTACAGTTTTTGTTTTTGTGGTTATTTTTAAATTAAATTACATAAACGAAGATTATAAATATGTGGTGAATAATGGAATTATAAATCTTGATAATTATGATGAAAAAGCCGATAAAAACATTAAACTTGTTGGGGGTTGGGAGTTTTACCCACATATATTTATTTATCCTGATAAAAATGATGGAGATTCTTTTTTAAAATATAGAGATATTAAAAAAATCGTTCAGGTTCCCGGTTCTTGGGAGTCATATCTGAATGATAACGGTTCTGTGGAGGGCGCAGGCACTTATCGTATCATTATAAAAGTTCCGAAAGATGAAATGTATGGGATTAAGGCAAAAACTATAAGGCTGGCAAATCGTATCTATATAAACGGTAAAGAAGTGGCAAGTGTGGGGTATCCTGCTTTGGATAAAGAAGATTTTGAAATTGGAAGCAGATATAGTGTAGCTTTTGCTGAAAGCCGGGATAAGGAATTGCAATTAGTGATTCATATATCAAGCTTTGATTATAGGTCAGGGGGAATAATTCAACCAATTATTTTCGGTACCTATAATACCATTATGATGTTGGATAATAGAGAGCGTAATACGGATGCATTGATTATCTCTATTTGTTTTACATTGGGTATATATTATTTACTAACATATCTCCAGAGAAAAAAAGAAGTTTATTTTTTATATTTCAGCCTTACTGGTTTTCTTATGGCGCTGCATTTTGCTACTATGGACAATCAGCTTCTAAACTTAATATTTGATTATAGTTTTATGGCTAGAACTCATATACAGGTTTTTGTGATGATAGGAATAACCTTATCGTTTTTAAGGTTCGTTCATCATTTTTTTATGGATTATCATACAGGCAAAATTACTGATAGGTTTAGCATTCT
Source organism: uncultured Clostridiaceae bacterium (assembly GCA_964468275.1). GTDB lineage: Bacteria > Bacillota > Clostridia > Lutisporales > Lutisporaceae > JAAYKT01. The sequence goes on along the minus strand of CAYXUX010000036.1, from coordinate 14,341 downwards.
TATGATAGCTATGCTTCTTTTAAGTTTTAACAATCCGGATAGGGCTGTTAGTATCCCGGCTACATATTCACAAGTTATTATAGTTCTAAGTATGTCTGTAAGCTATATTTGTATTTTTGGTATATTGGTTAAGGCATTTTTAAAAAAAGCAGAGTATTCAGAATATATACTTGTTATAACTGTATCCTTATTTTGTTACTGGCTTGCTATTTCCCTGAAAATCTTTTTGGAAATTTATTTAGGGCATATTTCCGTGACTTTGATATTTATAATAATGATAGGAATTGCACTGCTGATGAGCAGGAGACTTCAATTAGACTACCAAAATGTTTATTCGCTCACCGAAAAACTTATTATGTATGATGAGACTAAGAATTCTTTTTTTAAAAAGGCATCTTTGAGATTAAAATCGCCCCTTGATGTAATTACTAGTTCTATAAAACTGCTTATTGAAGGAAGCAGGGGGTCGCTAAATTCTAGGCAACAGGAGGATTTATTTCTAATTCAACAAGAGGTCGGTAAATTAAAAAGGCTATCTGATGATTTTATGGATGTTTCTTATTACGAAAAAGAAGATATAAGGCTAAATCTGCAGCCTATAAGTCTTTATCCTGCAGTTGAAAATATTGTTAAAGAAATGTTTTTGCTGATTCCCGAAGACAAAAAAATTGTTTTAGAAAATAGAGTTTCAAAAGACTTTCCTGCGATTAAGGCGGATAATGAAAGATTTACACGTGTTCTTTATAATCTGATTCATAATGCTATAAAGTTTACTGATAAAGGTATAATATCAATTTCAGCAAAAAAAGAAAATGGTTATACAGTGATAAGCGTTGCCGACACGGGTATCGGTATAGAGAAGAAATATTCGGACAAAATTTTTAATGTTTTTTATAAACGCATAGAAGACATTGATTCATCAAGCCTCGGATTGGGTTTGCCTATAGCAAAACAATTGATAGAGAGCCAAAAAGGGAAAATCATTGTCAAATCTGAATATGGAAAAGGCTCCGAATTTAGTTTTAGTTTACCTTTATGGGAAATAGAGAAGGACACCGATGATATAAAGTCAACAGCAGATGAAATCACATTTATTGAAGATATAACAAACAAAGTATTTATTGAAAAACCTGTTATTCTCGTTGTATATGATAAAGCATCAAATCAGAAAGACTTATTTGATGTTTTAAAGCAAATAGATGTTGATATAGTGGAAGCGCATGATAGTGATGATGCACTGAGTATTATACAGGGGAAAAAAATAGATTTGGTGATTTTGGATTTTGCGTTGGCAAATATTTCAGGAGATAAATTATGTATAAAAATAAGAAATAACTATTCTATGGTTGAGTTGCCCATTTTGTTGCTTACTGAATTAGGTGAGACAATTGATTCGGCAAATACATTAAAATGCAAAATAAATAATTTTCAAAAAAAACCTATAGTAAAAGAGGAGCTAAAATCAAGAGTTCAATCACTTTTGCTGATGAAGGCTTCTGTTGAGGAAAATATAAAAAAGGAATTTCAATATTTTTATTCACAAATTTCTCCTCATTTTTTATACAATACATTAAATACAATTATAGGCTTAAGCTATAAAAATAGTGGAAAAGCAAGAGAAGCATTAAATAATTTATCTATTTATTTTAGAGGTAAGTTGGAACTATATAGTAAGCAAACCCTTATTCCTTTAGATTCAGAGTTGGAGTTGGCTATTGCCTATCTGGAGATTGAAAAAATCAGATATGAAGACAGGCTGAATATTGAATATGATTTGGAAGAAGGATTGCATGCCATGATACCTCCTCTCATGTTGCAGCCTCTTATAGAAAATGCGGTAAAACACGGTATCTCCGTTAAAGACGGTGGCGGAACAATAAAAATTATTACAAACAAAGAAACCAATGATACCATCAGTATTACTATTAAAGACGATGGTGTGGGAATGTCATTAAAGAAACAGGAAGAATTATTAAGCAAACAAAGTAAAAGATTGGGGTTTAACAGCGTGATTAAAAGGATAAAGCTTTTAAAAGGTGCTGCTTTGTATTTGGATAGTAGGCCCGGTGAAGGGACAAGCATAAAAATTATTATTCCGGAGGTGAAAAACAATGAAAGCTATTTTGGTGGATGATGAGCCTATCGCTTTAGAAGTAATGAAATCTTTACTATCAGATTTTAAAAAAATTGAGGTTATAAAGAGTTATACAAAGCCCAATGAGGCACTGAGGGAAATAGGAAAGCTAAAGCCTGATGTGGTTTTTTTAGATATTGAAATGGGGGAAATAAATGGTTTGGAATTAGCAGAATCCCTTATGAAGAAGCATAATAATCTGGAAATAGTCTTTATTACTGCTTATTCTCAATATGCTGTAGAGGCATTTGAAATCAATGCAATCGATTATTTGTTGAAGCCGATTCAAAAAAAGAGATTGAATGATACCATTAGACGCCTTAAGGAAAAGAATAAAAGATATGGTATAGGCTCCGGCCAAGAGACTAAAAATAAAAGGGCCCTTCAAATAAGCTGTTTTGGCAACTTTTTAGTTATGAATGATCAAGATGAACAGTTTCAATGGAGGACAAAAAAAGCAAAGGAACTTTTTGCATATTTATGGCTTTACAAAGGTAGAGCAGTTTCTAAAACATTGATCCTAGAAACTTTATTTCCTGGAAAAACCTTGGAAGAAGGAACTGCTATATTACATACAACTGTTTATATGTTAAGGACAGGGCTTAGAAATCTGGGATTTGCAGATGCAATTCATTATGTTAACGAATGTTATCAATTAAATGTATATGATGAGAATGACTTAGATGGATTAATGAAAATCATAGACAAAGGGAATCATGAAAAGGAAGATATAGAAAAAATACTTAAGATATATAAAGGCGGTTTTTTGGAAGAAGAGAGTTACCATTGGGCTATAGGCAGCCAGCAAAGATATAAAAAAATGGTTTTTAGTATCTTTGATGAATATGTAACTGCAAGGTTAAATAACCATGAATATTCATTGTTTATTGAAACATGTTTGCAAAGAATGCATGAAATAGAACCTTTTGATGAAAAAGTAGTAAGAGATACAATTAAATACTATGGCAAACAAAATAATAAAGCGTCATTGAAAATATTTTTTGATTTTTATGTTGAACGGCTATTAAAAGAGATGAACTTAAGTCCTAACAAAACTACTTTAGACATTTATTATAGATATTATTATAAAAATGCTTGAAATTGAGCTTATTTATATAGAATTAACATGAAAATAAAGGCTTAACTTTGTTTAATTAATTGCTTTTTTAATAGCATCTTCAATACTTCTTACCAAGCCTTTACTGGTTTTAGTTGCACCGCTTATAGCATCAACATTTAAGCTTTGTTTTTTTATTATTTCTTTTGGTAACACCATGTAGACTTCATCATACCAACCTTTACTTTCATGATGGCTTAAAATTTTTATACTGTTGATTTCGCCTTTTTCTATTATAACCTCAGTAACAATTCTAGCGGCAAAACCTTTAGCTTCACCCTCATAGGTACCGTCTCTTAGATTTGCAGTTGATATATTACTGCCAAGTGTACTGCCTGTCCATAATTTTGGCAGCCCCAACCATAATAGAAAAAATAATATCAGTAAAATGGAAGCATAAGTTTTAGGATTCATTTTCTTATGTTTCAATTGTAATGTAAGACTCCTATCTTCAAATATCTTGCAACCATCTACACAGTTCATACATCTAATGCATTCCGGAGATAAAGCGGTTTCTTTTTTATTAAGCTTTATACCCATGGGACAATCTTTAAGGCATACATTACACGAAATACATCTTTTATCTTTTTTAATTGTTATAAAGCTGAAGGAACTGAATAGTGCCTGTGCAGCTCCTAAGGGACATATATATCTGCAAAAAAAGCGTGGTATTATCATAGAAAAAAGAGGGATAAGCAGTAAAATAAAAAAGCCGATTTTCATTTCAGACCATGCGGAAAAAAGATTGGGTAAGTTAAGCAATGCCCTCCAAGGAGATAGTTCGGCAATCTTTGCACCGTGGCCAAGGATGGATATGATTAGTATAATTAAAAGAACAATAGGTGACAAGGGAACAGGTTGAGTGTCACACTTTTGTATAAGTGAACTTGTTCCCTTATCACACTTTTTGCTCAAGGAGGCACTGAAATCTTGCAGGGCTCCGAGAGGGCAAAGCCAGCCGCATAGGAATCTGCCTCCCACAATAGATATGAAAAGTATTGCAATGGTTAACGCAATACTGTTGTTAACACCATCAAATTCATAATTACTGTCTATTATTTTATCCTTTAAAGCACTCCAACCGCCATATGGGTTTAAATCAGCGATGCTTAGAATTTTAAAGCTAAGTATTTCTCTGATATATAGATTGTAGATGATGATTATAGCAAAAAAGACCATAGCAAAGAAAACTTGACTTCTTATTCTAAGTTTTTTTCCTTGGTTATTATCCATGATATAGTACTTCCTAACTTTGGGCTTTGCATATTTTTAACACATTCTCAATAATATTGTTATCTATTAAAATATCCGCTCCTGTTTCTTTTGGAATTAAGTATGCATTTTCCAATTGATTAGCGGTAATAACGGTTTCTTTATCATTTATATCTACTATGGTTAACTTGTTAACTCCATCAACATCCATCAATGCTTCTTCCAATGTTTCAACTAAACGGATTGCAGTGCCTTGAGGCAAATCTTCGTTATCGATAACTTTTAACATTATTTTGGGGAAAATTACCGCATCCGTAGTAGTGGAGAAGGATGTCATCTCTTTCACATTATAACCCAGTTTAAAGCCGGGGCTGATATTCATCGGTGCATTATCTCCGGCAGTTTTTATATAATATCTGTCTCTTACCATACTGATGGTTTCATTCTTTATTAGGCCGTCTGAAGCCACCATAGTAAAGAAACCATTTAAATCAACTTCTCCGAATTTCCTCAGCATATTTCCTACAAGATACGATTCATCTTGGCTCCCATAATATTCATAGTAGTAGGGCTCAATATCCTTTACAAAGGGCCTAAAGATATAAACATTTTGAATAATTTTAGGGGAAATATGTGTATATAATTCAACCTTGCTTACGTTTTTTACCCAATAGGGACCCATTTCATCGGGAATTACAACTCTCACAGGTTTTTCTTCTTTCGGGATTTCTTCATCATTCACTATATTAGCAAGTATTATATCTCTGTTTTCTATTATATCTTTGCTTATCATTGAATAGTAGTTGTCCCTGCCTGTTATGCCTAATGCTTCATAAGCATTTATATCAATGTCGTGTTTTTTTAATATATCAAATAAGAGCACTCCGGTGGCTTTTATGTTTTCCCTTACACCATTGGTCTTCGCTAATATTGTTTCTGTGGATACTTTATCAAACTTTTCTACATCATCTATATATATCCTGACGGAATTATCATCAGGCCATACTATTTCAAAACTGTTTTCATCTTTATGCCACATTTCTTGGGAAATAAAATTATCTACCGGATCTTTAGTATTATTGGCCACAAGGTAATTCCATGCTCCTAAAGCGGAGTTGACATTATTTATCGCAACTTGGCTGGAAAGACTGGCTCCTGTTACTTGTACTATATCGTTGGGTTTCTCGGGATCCAAAACTACCTTATTAAAGTATTCCGATAACCCTTTATCTTTAAATCTATCGGTAAACCAGGGCTCCTCGATAGGTCCCGCATAAAGTGGTGTATCGCCTTGCACAAGTACTCGGACCCCTGCTACTTTTTCTTCTTTACTATTTATTACTATAAGCATTCTAATAAGGCCTTCATATCCCGTGGATGTTGCAATAAAAGCCGAAGGCTTATTGTCAATGCTGTAGACTTTTTCTATTGCAGGGAAGTTTTCTTTAATAATAGGGTTATCCAATGCACCGTCTATAGCCTTTATATTACCTGCTTCAGGCATTATTTCCTTTATCATTGCCTTTTCCTGCCTGGTATCATTCATATACCATAGGGCTCCGGACACACCAAGGGCAATTATTAGGAGTAAAACTATATAAAGCTTTTTTAATTTCATAAATCTGTACCTCTAATCAACTATTATTTTGGCAATATTACTAACCCATTGAGGTTTGTTCATATCATCAACTTCTTTTTGGCCTATTACAAGACGAAAAGGTGCGCCTTTTTTTATGTCATAGTCTTTGCCGTTTTCGTGCCAAGCAATAATAATAGGAAATTGCTTATCCGGATTATCCTGATCAATAAAATCTTCTTTAAGTGCCAATTCTACTGTAAGTTCTTGAGTATAGCCGTCAGTTGCAACAAATTTTACACTTTTCGCATTGGATTTAATTATTGCTTTATCCAAAAGAGCTTTCATTTTAATTCCTTTAAAATGAAAGTGTTCTCTGGTTCCATAGCTGTTTAATGAATAAAAATCATCTTCAAAATGAGAATCCTTCAAGGCTTTTAATTCATCCAAAGTAAAGGATACTTCATTTTCAATTCCTGAGCCCTCAATTTTTAATACAAATTCATCTTTTGCTTTAGGTACTTCCTGTTCTTTTGGCTCATTTTGATTTGAATCTGTTGGTGATATCGGTGTTTTTGTTTCAGTTTTATCTGTTTCCTGTGATTCAAATTCCGAATCGGGTGTTTCATCAAGTTCTTCTTTTTCAAGTTCTTCTTCAATTATTTCACTTTGGATTTCCGTTTCCGTCTCTTCAATGTCAGGTGCAGTTGTTGTCTTGGGTTGGCATCCGGAAATTAAGCTTATACATAAAACAATACTCAGAGTGATCAACGAGATTTTTTTTATTTTCATATACTCTACCTCCGTTGGAAGAGTGTATCTCCCTATGCCGCATGTTAACATAGGGAGTACAGATTCTTCCTCTAGTTGCTACATTTGTTCCAACAAGACCTTTATTATTTTAGCTGCTTCAGCTCTTGTGGCATATCCTTGAGGGTCAAAGCTGCCATCGGGTTTTCCGTCTATTATTCCTGCTCTTTGAACTATCCCTATGGCTTTCTCTGCCCAACCGCTTATTTTTGAAGCGTCAGTGAATTCTATAGGTTCCTTTACTCTTGGCAATTTGATCTCCATAGCATCTGCAAAGCTTAGGAGCATAGCAGCCATTTCTTCTCTTGTAATATTGTCAGTTGGTCGGAAATTGCCGTCTTGGCTGCCGGCATCAATGCCCTTTGCTCCGGCCCAATTTACATGCTCTGCATACCATTTACCTTTTTCTACATCTTTAAAAACTTCGGTTTCAGCACTTGCAACATCAATATCCTTTTTAGTTCGCATAATAAAAGTGATGAATTCCGCTCTTGTCAGAGTTTTATTCGGGCTGTAAGTTGTTTCACTTGTCCCGGTAGTTATATCTTTTTCGTATAGGTATTCTATATAGCTTTGTGCCCAATGACCGACTATATCGTTAAAGATTGCATCGGAATCCGGCGGAATGGTACCGCCGGTACCTTCTGCAACAATCTTAACCACGTTTTTCAAACAAGCCCCCTGGTTTTGGTGAGTTATCAATCTCAAAGGTCCGCCATCATTGCCGCTGGTGTAACCGTCGCTGTTTGTATCGGCTACCAAAGGAACTCCGTTCCCGGCATAAGATAATAGTATTATCTTTCTGTCCAACCCATCGGCTATTCCTTTTTCCAAGCCATCCATACCGAATATTGACAGAAGATCCTTGGAGAAGCCGTCAGAGGCTACAACTTTTACTGAAGTCAGGTCAACACCGATTTTTAAGCCTGACTTTTGGGCTATAAGTTTCCAAACATCCAGACCTTCGTGTTGGTGTTCTCCGATATAGAAGTAACTGTCTCTTAAAATTATATCATCCATAGCCTCAAGTTCACGAAGACTGAATTTCACCGGTTTGGCTAATGCCGTACCTTCTACCTCGAGAAAAGTATTATCAAGGTATTGGGCATATGTTGGGCTCATATCATGCTTCCAGCTTACTTTAGATGAAGCATTTACAGTTATTTTTGTAACTTCTCTTAATGTGCTTTGGGCATTTGCATCATCGCCAGATTTTTGTCCTACTATTAAATATAAAGGTCCGCCATAATTTTCATAATCTGCATCATAGCCATCAGAATCCTTTATGGGGACTAAGGGTTTACCATCTTCAATGTTTTTGTTGCTTACATTGCTTGAACCGTATGCCAATATCATTTTTAAATCGGATTTTTTAGCTGCTGAGTTAATATAATCATTTTTCATTACATCGGACAATGTATAAGTTAAAGCTTTGCCGTCCGATGAAGTGAAAACAACTTCACTTGCGTTGGATTGAAGCCCTACATCTTCTGATTTTAAGAAACTGTATAGGTCAATCCCTCTATAACGGATTTGAGACTCTTCTGTGGTTTTCTTAATATTATAATCTGCTGTTATAACCAAGTTTTGTTTCCCTTCGATATCAGAAACTTTGAATGTCCTAGGAGCGCTTAGTTTAGTGCCGGGACCTTCAACGATTAATTCATAATCGGCAAGTTCTTGATAGGGATCTTTTATATGAGCATATTTATCCGGTTGGAGGTTTATGATGATAGAAGTTACATTGCTTAAAGTCTTGGATTCCGGCATTAATATCATTAAAGGGCCGCCATCATTTTTGACATTTGTTTTTTCCTCGAGTCCGTCAGTATATGTGCTTACATATCCATCGGCATCTTTATCCGCCACCATAGGGGCACCGTTTTTAGCAAAAGCAAGCACGGATTTACCCTTTGATGTAAAGATTTCATCCAAGGATGCTTTTAATTCCGAGTCCTTATTTGAAAATGCTATTGTACCTTTATTTCCGGGCAGGGCAACCTTCTCTTTCAAGAAATATTCTAAATTAACGCCTTCATATAGGTCTTCATAGATATTATCACCTTTTTTTACACCATAAACAGTTTTAACTTTTGCCTTTTCTTTCTCTGTGTTTTTAACATCTGCACCATAGATTAGATTTTCAATATCCGCTACAGTGAAATCTTGTTTTTTAAGGGTGCTTCCATCCATACCTATAACTGTAACAGCAACTTTATTTGAAGCCAAAGCATTATAAGCTTTATTTGGGTTTCCACCATGGGTACTATAGTTAATCTCTTTACCAACAATTATTTTATCAAGGAGCTTGGCCTGTCTGGACCCGTTAGCGTGATAATATTCAGTTTTACCTGAGATAATACGCAAAGGACCTCCGTCATTGCCAAGTCCGCTCTTATAGCCCTCTAAAGTATTTTTGATTACATAAGGATATCCGTTGACGCCATAGGCTACAAGCACAGGGAATCCTATTTCCCTTAAATCATCCGCATCCTTGGAAATATATTTGCCATCGTTAAGATCCAGAGGATTTTTTTCATAATATTTAAAAGCATTGGGGTTAGATATCTGTGCCAGGGTAAATTTATCAAAATCTTTATAACCGTCGGTAGCAGTAAATTCAACTAAGGTCTGGGAGTCCTTGCCTACTGCCATGGACTGGGGAATACCGGCTTTTTTTAATAAATCCCAAAGCTTGACTCCTTCGTATTCATTTACATACCAGTAATTGGAATTGGACAGATTGTATTCAGCTCTATATCCCATTCCATCTGATGCGGGTTTACCATCTTTATATTTAACCAAATCTTCTATTTGCTTTACCGTATAATTAACTTCTTTGCCTAATTTATCACCTGTAATAGTTATGATGTATTCTGAATTTTCCGGTGTATTATAAGGTGCTTTATCATGCTTATATCCGGGGGTGGTTTTTTCCGCCACATAGATATAGGCCATATTCCCGAATTTAATATAATCCGGATTAGGGTCCTTTTCAAACACTGCTTTATCATAAACCAGCTTTATACAACCGTCATCGTTACCCAGTTCATCTACTTTGCCGGGTTCGCCATCATATACAAAAGGCACTGATTTTGAACCGTCTGTACTGCCGGTTCCGTAGGCTACGATTATGGGCTTTTTAGCTGCTTCGGCTTGTTTGATTTCATCTAAAGTAAACTCGGCAATAGTCTGTCTGACACGATTTTTTAAAATAACTTTATAAGCTGAGTTGATAAGCTTGATACCCGTCTCGCCGGATGTCATATTTCTTAGCAAGTAATCAAGTCTGATTCCTTCGTATTTTAACGTTGTTTCCTTTCCATCTCTTATATCAGTATAATCACCGCGATATGCACCGGGGTTTTCATTTTCCGCCTCTCTTATGGAAAGAGGAATACTTGCTTCCAATCCGGGACCTTCAAAGGTCAAGGTTGCACCTGTGATAGCGTCTACATCGTAGGGTTCTTTGCCTTTTAAGCCACCGTTTGTAATATGTTTAAATGGGCTGGTGGAATAATCCACACCGCTTACGGGCGAAACTTTTATTTCATTGATAAGTTTAAGCAAAGATCCATTTTGATTATATATCCTGAAATACCCTTCAATAGAATCGTCACCTTTTGCAGTATCAAGTATAGGTTTTGTATCCTTCTCGTTTGTGCCTGTTTCATAAGCAAGTATGTATTGGCTTCTTGAATTTTTGATATCTTTTATTGTTACAGGGTCATTGGGATATCCGTCAGCAGATATAAATTCAATTTTATCATTATCGTTATACCCTTTTAATAACTCTATAAGGGGAACTCCAAGGCAATAATCTGTTTCTTCACCGACTTTTTTTGCATAAGTCCAGTTACCGCTTACTCTTGGCATTAGTAGGATTTCAGCTTTTGTATAGGCTTTACCTCCAACTGTCAATACTGTCGGAAGTTCGTCTCCTACAACAATTTTTTGTATAGTTTTATTGAAGAGGGGATTGCTAATTTCATCTACATGTTGCTGGCCGAGCATTAGGAGCGGTGCATCTTCATCGGTAAGCTTTTCCAAATCCTTGGGCACTACATCCGGTTTTCCTCTGTCTCCGGCTCTTTCAAAAGCTATTATAGTATCAACTGCTGTTTTACCTGAGTTGTCGCTACCGGCTATTTTAGGGAAATAATAGCGTTCTACTCCAAATCCCGGGGTAATAAGCTTCTTTGAAGTGGTAGAATCACCTTTATGGTCGGGGTCAAAGGTCACCGCATAACCGTCTCTTGCCAGAAATCCGATTTTATAAGAATTATACTTGTCCGCTTTAAAATCAGATTTTTCAAACAGGTCTTTTGCCCTGACTCCTTTACCCAGATAAATACTTTTGGTGGGAGTCGTATTAATAGTAGAATAGAGATTCGTTGCTTGGGACATTGCTATTAACTCATCTTTTGTGTAGGATTTTTCATTTGCATGGCCTATGCCTTGACCGGTAACGACTAGAATTGGTTGCTCTGCTTTGGGTGCCCATGAATCGGCATAGACAATACTAAGTGATGAAAAAATCATTGCAAATGCCATTAATAATGCCAGTCCCTTTTTCAGTGTTGGTTTTATACTTGGATTGCTCAAAACATTTCCTCCTATCTTTTATTAAATTATAATTTTGTGAATGGCTAAAATAAAAAACTTCTTTTTATTGCAAAAAGAAGTTTTAAGTCATATTGCTACTCCTTTTCGCAATGGAAGGTATTGCAGTTTCCTGCGATACCCTGTCGTTTTATTTGTCATGCAAACAATGGATTAATTTGTTTAGACAAATAAAATCGGAGTATGTATTATAAAGTTTTACCAACCTAATATTTATTATAATGTTTAGGCAAGGTCATTGCAAGATGTTTTGATTACATCCGGTCCATCTTTTCCGGTTTAAATGCGGCTAATAAACCCATATCGGAGCGTTCCCGACTATAGCATTCGACTGTAATATCAGAGTTAGCAATCATATGGATTATCATGCTGCGGCTGCTTACCGCCGCACTTCGAATTCCCTTTTTAGCACCGATGGAGTTTTCCGGCAGACTATCAAAGAATCCTGACAGAGGATAATTTGTTCTTTTTTGTTTAGGTATGCTGCGGCTGAAAACCGGGGGGAATTCCGTTTCGTAAAAAGGTTTGCCCGTATGCAGAGCCAGATATAAATCCATGCCTCGATATGAATACCATTCATCCATGTTTTTGCAGAGCTTGAAACCTTGGGGAATATCATTAATATTATACCCTTCAATAATCGCTAAAAGTACTTTCTTGCCGTCATCTAATGAATTTTCCATAATATCTCTAACATCTCTTATGTGCTTTGGCATGCCGATATCCGAATAGACAGGTATGTTGTCGGTATATACATCTGCCATAAAAATTTCGCCTTCATAACTTTTTATTCCCTTAAAAGCATAACCTTCTTTAGCAATAACAATATAGTCTGGTAAGTTATATATAAAATTGGGATGCAAATCTGGGTGAGAAGCAAGTATATCATTTTTATCCATGACATGCTTTATATGAGGGTGAGAAAGCAGTATGCTTTTATCATTTTCATCGGATTGAGAGATACCGGCTACCGAGGCGCCCCATACCCATGATTCTAAAAGCCCCTCAGTCTCCGGTTGAGTAATTTTTTCTATAAGAGGAACATATCCGCCGGTCATAATAATTATAGGTTCAAAATTATTCTTTTTAGAGAAATTGAATATGTCATCTAATATTCTTTTTTGCCTTTCTTGGCTTTCTATGGGGTTATATGGCATATAGGTTTCGATGTAAAGAGGTTGTGTATAGGATATATGCATCCAATCGGGGTCATGTAGGTCAACTACTTTTTGTGCAGCTTCTTTCACCCAGTCTATGGAGTCATCATTGGCATCGCCGGGGTAAGGGTGGTCGCTAAGTATCTTTCTGATAATACCATAATCGTTTTCCTTGGTATCAATTTGCTGTCCTGAAGACAATTTGATTACACTTTGCCAGCCTTTTATATCAACAATACCTAACATTATTTTTACCTCCTTTATTCTTCTTTAACAATCGCTTGGCTATTGCCCGTCAGTCTTGACTTCTTTCTTCTAATCTTAGCCCTTTCTCTACTATGAAGTAAAAACTTTCCCATTTCCTTTAACTTTGACTCGGAGTAGTTCTCGTAGCTTGTCAGAAACTGTCGCATTATCAAATGTTTTTTTCTTGTAAAGGAAGGGGTATTGGTAAGGATATAAAAGCAGATATCGGCTAAATCATTTCGAGGGTCTCCATAACCCATTTCCTCAAAGTCCAAACCATAAACCATATCATTAACATAAATAAAATTTCGCAGATTAGCATCAGACTTTAAAAGACTATTTCCTTTAAAAGTGATTTTATGAAGACGGGACATCCATAGTGCAAACCTGTCAATCCAGTTGCCAAGGCTTTGTTTCTCAACTAATTCATCTATAAGTTTGCCCTGAAGATATTCCAGAAATAAACTGTCATGGGTTTTCATAATTATTTTTGGTACAGGTATAGAATGGTCTTCCATCATTTTAATATTTTCATATTCTTGTTTCAATCTGTGGATATTTTCTTTATTGTACTTTTTCATTATCATGTATTGAGATTTGATTTTATCTCCATCACTGATGTCTTCTTCCATAAATATAGCGATTTCATCGTTTATTAAATTGTTTGCCTTTACAATATAAACACTGTTTCTTTTGCTTTTAAGTTTTTTTATATAATTCAAATTCATTTAATTCACTTCCACAATTCAGCGTTTTTCTCTACTAAATCAGTAAGCTTTTCTATATTTGTTAATGAATTTATCGCAGGCAGATTTTTATAGCCTTTTATTTCAGCACTTATAATACCACTTATGGCGAATACATCTTTATTTATACGAAGCTCTATATCTTCAATAGATGTGGAACACAGGATTCTAGGCATGGAGTAATCTGAAGTCCCTTCAAATATTACGTAATCCTGGTCATAAAAATTCAAAATTTCCGGGATATTTAATCTCCTTTGAAAAAGGATATCCGTTTCATAAAGCCCTCTTGCAGTTACAAGCTCAGCACCGGCTTTTTTATGCCTATCGGTATTTGTTCCTTCCGTATCTATTGCAAATCCTTCAAAATGAATGTCTTTTACAGAACCGACTGTATAGCCCCGTCTTATAAGCTCTTTTATTAGGTTTTCTATTGTGGTTGTTTTTCCGGACTTGGAATATCCGTAAACTGAAAAAAACTTCATTATATATTCCTCTTTTCTAATCGTTTTTATGTAATTATAAATGATTTTGCTCTTCTACACCGTCATTCTGAGAAGCCTGCGACGAAGAATCTTTCTCCCGAAGGACTACCTTGGTATTGTAGGGGCTACCTGAGGTCGCCCGTGATAATGTCTCAAAAATGTCATTCTGAGAAGCCTGCGACAAAGAATCTTTCCCCCGAAGGACTACCTTGGTATTGTAGGGGCAACCTGAGGTCGC
>CAYXUX010000035.1:15115-18158 GCA_964468275.1 uncultured Clostridiaceae bacterium | reverse complement strand
CCGCATTTTTCACATTTAACAAGTTCAAAATCCTTATTCCATATAGTCCTTATCCCATCTGCTTCAATCATTTCTATGGCATCGGTGGGACATACATAAGCACATGAACCGCAGCCGATACACGTGGATGAAGGCTCATCGTAGGGTGTGGAAACTTTCTTAGTAACTCCTCGCATAATCGTTGAAATAGAATTACTCCCCATTTCCTCACAGGCCTTTACACAAAGTCCACAAAGTATACAATGTTCCTCTTTATCTCCGGAAAACCTTATTTTATCAGGGACTCCATATTCCTTACGCAGATTGTTAATCCTATCGTCTTCCGGTGCTCTGGCGTATAAGAGCATTAACAGGTCTTTCCTTATTGCTTTGATTTTTTCCGAGTCAGTAAATACTTTTATTTCTCTTCTCACGGGATAAATGCAGGAAGCGACAATGCTTTTACGTCCTCCATCTTCTATCTCAACAACGCATAGCCGGCAGCTTCCCATACCGGGTAAAGCTTCACTGTGACATAAGGTGGGTATAAAGATATTATTCCTCTTAGCTATCTGCAACAGCATTTCACCTTTTTGGGCTATACATACTTTACCATCAATTATTATCTTCATACCAAAGCCCCCTTTACGATTTTCACTGCATCGAATTTACATACATCATAGCAATTACCGCATTTGATACATAGACTTGCATCTATGATATGGGGCTTCTTTATTTCGCCGGTTATTGCAGATGTAGGGCAATTTTTTGCACATACACCGCACCCGGTACATTTTTGTTTATCTATTTCAAAAGCTGTAAGATTCTTACATACGCCTGCAGGACATTTCTTTTCATTTATATGTGCCAGATATTCATCGCGAAAATATTTCAGTGTAGTAAGCACCGGATTAGGTGCTGTTTTTCCGAGACCGCATAGGGATGCACTTTCAACAGTATGGCACAGGCTTTCCAACAAGTCCAAGTCGCTTTCTGTTCCGTTGCCGTTACAAATATCAGTCAGTATTTCTAACATTCTTTTTATGCCCTCCCTGCAGGCAACACATTTACCGCAGGATTCTTCCGATAAAAAGTTGAGGTAATATCTTGCAACATCAACCATGCAGGTTCTTTCATCCATAACGATGATACCACCGGAGCCCATCATAGAACCGGCTTTTTTAAGTGAATCAAAGTCAACAGGGCTATCAAGCAAGCTTTCCGGAATACATCCTCCGGAAGGACCGCCGGTTTGCACCGCCTTAAATTTCTTATCTCCTATTGTGCCGCCGCCCACTTTAAATACCAAATCACGTAGAGTCATACCCATGGGTATTTCCACCAAACCTGTGTTTTTAACCTTACCTACAAGGGAGAATACTTTCGTGCCTTTACTGTTATCAGTACCGATGGTATTAAACCAATCAGAGCCCTTCATAATTATTTCGGGAATATTGGCCCAAGTTTCCACATTATTTAATATAGTAGGCTTATCCCATAGACCTCTTTCTACAGAATGTATATATTTTGCCCTTGGTTCGCCCACATTTCCTTCGATGGATTGCATCAAGGCAGTGGATTCCCCGCATACAAAAGCACCTCCGCCTCTTACGATTTCAATATCAAAGTCAAAGGCGCTGCCCATTATATTTTTTCCTAAAAATCCTCTTTCTTTAGCTTGTTTGATTGCTAAACGCATATTTCTTAAAGCCAAGGAGTATTCATCCCTTATATAGATAAATCCGGTATTTGATTTTATGGCATAGGCACATATGGTCATCCCTTCTATGATGGTATTTGGATCACCTTCCATTATGCTTCTGTCCATAAATGCTCCCGGGTCGCCTTCATCACCATTGCAGATAACGTACTTTGGGAAGTTTTCAATCAAATCGCATTGTTTCCACTTCAACCCCGTGGGGAAACCACCGCCGCCCCTGCCCCTAAGACCTGATCTTTCTATCTCAGCTATAACCTCTTCAGGGGTCATTTTCGTTAATGCCTTTTCTAAGGCACGATAGCCTTTCCGTTCTATGTAATCGTCAATATTTGACGGATCTATTTCTCCTATATTTCTTAAGGCAACTTTTTGTTGATATTTGTAAAAATCCGTATCCTTATGAGAAACAACCCTCTTTTTCTTTGTCGTATCATATATTAAAAGTCTTTCTATTAATTCGGATTCAATAAGTGTTTTTACCACGATTTCTTCGGCATCCTCAGGTTTTACTTTACTATAGCAGATATTGTGAGGTTCAATTTTTACCAAGGGACCTTTTTCACATAAACCATTGCAGCCTGTTGATTTAATCAGTGTCTTTATTTCTGTGTCCACTTCATACATTTCTATGAATTTTTTTAGTTCCTTATAGACTTCCATGCTGTTGTTAGCCAGACAACCGGTTCCACAGCATACATAAACAGTGTTATTCATTAACATCACCACCATATTCTTTAAGTATATCCCTTACCATTGAGGAGGTGAGTTTACCGTAATATTTATCATTTATAACCATCACAGGAGCTAAAGCACACGCCCCTAGGCAGTTTACCGTTTCCAGAGAAAACATACCATCATCGGTGGTCTCTCCGGGCTTGATACCAAGAATATTATTGATTTCATCTAATAAAACATTGGAAGATCTTATGTGACATGCAGTGCCATCGCAAACTTTTATAATATACTTTCCTTTTGGTGTAAGACTTAAAGCTTTATAAAAGGTTGCCATGCTATAAAGTTTGGAAAGGGGGAGGTCTAGATATAGGGAAAGCTCAATCAGTTTTTCCTTTGGAATATAATTGTACTCTTTTTGTAGGTCTTGGAGTATTGCTAATGTATACTTTTGGTCTTTCGGGTATTTTTCAAACAAATGCGTCACCACCCTTTACTAATAGTTTGTAAAGACTAGCCCCCCGCAACAACCGGGAAAATACTTATCACATCGTCTGCTTGCAGTTTTGTATCAAGACTTTCCAGATGTACGATATTTCTACCGTTTACCAATATGATTATCTCATCGCTTAAATTTTCACCTGTAAATACTTTATTTTCGAATTTTGCACC
>CAYXUX010000035.1:8208-15015 GCA_964468275.1 uncultured Clostridiaceae bacterium | reverse complement strand
ACTAACCCTTTTGCAGGTCCATCAGGGATAGGTTCTTTAAGTAATCTATCCGGTAAAGTATCATCTTTCCCTGTAATTCCCGCTTCTAAATTAAATAATTTTTCCAGGTTCCAAATTCTTTCTCCCATTTGCAATATTTCTTCATCCGTATAATCAAGGCCTATGCCTGTTCTAATCATTTCCGATATTTCCGGCAGACCCAGTGCAAATGTAGTGAATAAGCATATTCCTGCAGAGTCCACTACCGCCGTAAGGTCTTGGAAGGTCTTTAGCCATGTGGCTTTATCCGTAGTAACATGGGGGTCAAGCTTTGCAGGTATTCCCAGGATTTCAGGTGAAGTCAAATAGCCCCTTACATGACATCCGCCTCTGTTTGATGTAGCATATTCCAGACCCATACCTTGCAGCACTCTGCCATCATAAGCAGGCATTTCCTGTTTCTTAACGGACATGGAAAGCTCCGGATGCTTATAAAGTTCAGCCATTCTATAGGAACCCAAAGCTAATGTATCACCAAAGCCTTCTCTCATTCCTGTCATTCTGGTAAATTCGACTATAGCCTCATCATCACCAAAGGGAAGCTCCCTTCCTAATTCATCTTTAGTGAGTATACCTTTTTCGTACATTTCCATAGCACATGCTATAGTAGCACCCATAGTTATGGGGTCTATGCCCAATTCATTACATATGAAATTAGCATTACTTATGGCTGCAAGATTGCGAACACCGCAGTTTGCGCCGTAAGACCAACCTGCTTCATATTCGGGACCTTCTCCAAAGCTCTTAAATTTCCCGTCGGATATTCTTGTTATCCTACCGCAACCGATATTACATCCAAAGCAACCTTTATTTTTAACAAGATATTTTTCCGTTAAGGTTTCTCCCGATGTTTCTTCAGCATGTTCAAATATTCCTCCGTCACGCCAATTTCTTGTCGGAAGTCCTCCGCTTTCATTTAAAATATTGATAAGTATTTGTGTTCCGTAGGTGGGCAGTCCGGTTCCGGTGACAGGGTGATCTTTTAATGCTTTCCTGGAGTTTTTGCAAATATCTAAAAACTCTTTTGGTTTCGCCACCTCAATAGACTTAGACCCTTCAACAGTTACAGCCTTAAGGTTTTTTGAGCCCATTACCGCACCCAGTCCGGATCTCCCTGCTGCTCTGTGCCTGTCGTTCATAACTGTAGCAAAGAGTACTTGTTTTTCTCCCCCGGGACCTATGCAAGCAATTTTTGCATCTTCCCCGACTTCTTCCAACAAAGTATCCGTTGTTTCAAATACTGTTTTACCCCATAAATGCTTTGCATCTCTTAATTCTACTTCATCATCGTTTATATAAAGATACACGGGTTCTTCGGATTTTCCTTCAAAAATAATACCATCATAACCTGCATACTTTAATTCCGGGCCGAAGTGACCCCCTGAATTGGATGCACCTATTGTACCTGTTAAAGGTGCTTTTGCGACAACTTCGTATCTACCTGAGGATGTAGCAAAAGTTCCTGTCAATGGTCCTGTCAGAAATATAAGTTTGTTTTCCGGGCTTAAAGGGTCTACTTTTGGGTCTACTTCATCCATCATTATTTTCGTACCCAAACCTCTGGCTCCCAGATATTCTCTTGCATCCTTGGGGTTTAGGCCTTCTATTTTGATGGTTTTGTCAGTCAGATTAACTCTTAGAAGTTTTCCTGTAAAACCGTACATTAGAATCCCACCTCCCCAAATACTTCTTTAAACATGGTTCCCATTTTTCTCTTTTTCTCCAGGTTTGTAGGAGTTGCTTCCTTATACTGTATAGCACCTGAAGGACAAAATTCAGCACATTGAGGCTCGCCACCGCACAAATCACATTTTATCAGAGTTTTCGCTCTAGGATTATATGTGATGTTACCGAGAGGACAAGCACTTATGCACATTTTGCAGCCTATGCATTTTTCGTCATCAATTAATACTGTTCCGTCTTCTGCCCTATCAATTGCATTTACGGGGCACACTTTCATGCAGGAAGGGTCTTCACATTGCATGCACATTATAGGCACAGCTACGGAGGCTTCTTCAAAAGCCATAACTGATACGGCTGAAAGCTTTGGATTGAATTCTTCTGACCTATGGAAAGTGCAGATCAGTTCACAAGTCCTGCAACCGGTGCATTTTTCCGGAGAAATCATTAAAATTTTGCTCAATTCTCTGCCGGACGTTTAACAAACGCCGGCTCCACCTCCTTTTTTAAATTTAAAAAGTTCATCCGATTACAATAAAGCAATACAGATGAACTCCTTTGCAACTACGGCAGGTATGGGAATTACTTCCCGTGCCCTAACGTTCCAAAAACCCTATAATATTACTAGGGTTATAAGGAACCAGTCATTGAGATATTACAATATAAAAAGTTCATCCGATTGTAATAATACAAAACAGATGAACTCCTTTGCGACTGCGGCAGGTATGAGAATTACTCCCCATGCCCTAACGTTCCAAAAACCCTTAATATATGTGGGGTTATAAGGAATCGGAGTCAAATTTCTACTAAATTTTTAGTCATTTACTTATTCTACATATATTAAATAAATCCTTCTAATATGCTAAAATTATTAAAATAAAATTGTAATGTTAAACTGTTTTTTGAAATAACAATGCCTAGGTTATGCCGGTAAAAAAATAATTTGCCTGGTAATAACTATTATGCTATAATTAAAAAGTTGAATCGAGGATTCATCGTTTAGCCATAGGTCGGAAAGAGGTGAGTATTTTGAAAAAAGGTATACATCCGGATTATCAGGAAGCTACTGTCAGATGTGCTTGTGGAGAAACATTTACCACAGGCTCTGTTAAAAAAGAAATAAAAGTAGAGATTTGCTCCAAGTGTCATCCTTTTTTTACCGGTAAACAAAAATTCGTTGATACCGGCGGAAGAGTAGAAAGATTTAAAAGAAAATACAATATTGAAACTGAAGAAGAAGAATAAAAATCAGCAATCCCTTATAGTCTTGGGGATTGCTATTTATTTACTCAAGTTTTTTGAATTATAAAAATATTTGTTTAATAATGAAAAAATTGCACATTTGTGATAAAATATAGAAGAGCAAAATAATAATCAAGGGGGTATAAAAATGATTATTGGTGTACCAAAGGAAATCAAAGCACAAGAAAACCGTGTAGCACTTACTCCGGCGGGAGTTGACGCTTTTGTAAGAGCAGGACATAAGGTATTGGTTGAGGCAGGTGCCGGCTCAGGCGCAAGCTTTACCGACGACGAGTATAAGGCTCTGGGGGCAGAAATTATACCTGATGTTTCAAATGTTTGGGCTCAAGCTGACATGATAATAAAGGTAAAGGAGCCTCTTGAATCAGAATACAAATATTTAAGAGAAAACCAAATTATCTTTACTTATCTGCATCTTGCGGCAGAAGAAAGCTTAACAAAGGCTCTAATAGATGCAAAGGCCATTGGTATTGCTTATGAGACTGTTCAAAACCCGGACAGGTCTTTACCCTTGCTTTCTCCCATGAGTGAAATTGCAGGACGTATGGCTGTACAACAAGGAGCTACCTACCTTGAAAAGACAAGGGGAGGCAAAGGCATTCTTATTGACGGAGTGCCGGGAGTCGCACCGGGGCACATAGTAGTTGTAGGTGCAGGCATTGTTGGTGCAGGCGCAATTAGAAGAGCTGTTGGACTTGGCACAAGAGTCACTGTTCTGGATATTGATGTTAAAAGGCTTAGATATTTAAATGAAGTATTTATGGGCAAGATAGAGACCCTTTATTCTAACAATTACAATGCAACACAGGCAGTTAAGAGTGCTGACTTGGTAGTAGGAGCAGTTTTGATTCCGGGAGCCAAAGCACCGAAACTCGTTACCGAAGAAATGATTAAATTAATGGAGCCGGGCAGTGTTGTTGTTGACGTTGCCATTGACCAAGGCGGCTGTATTGAGACTTCAAGAGTTACAACTCATGAAGATCCAATCTTTGTACTACATGATGTAATCCACTATTGTGTTGCAAATATACCCGGTGCAGTGCCAAAAACAGCTACATTAGCCTTGACAAACGTTACACTACCCTATGCAGTTAGAATTGCTAATAAGGGTTGGAAACAAGCATTGATAGATGAAGAGCCGCTAAGAAAAGGTGCTAACGTATTGGAAGGAAAGATAGTTTACAAATCAGTGGCGGAAGCTTTTGGAATGCCATATGTATCGGTAGAAGAAGCACTAGGAATGAAGTAAAATATTTCGAATTACATAAAAGCATATATATTTAGCTATAAACCCCGGCAGGCTGATAAAACCCCGCCGGGGTTTTGTTATGTTTAACGTAAGTACCATAAATAGCATATATGTAAAGAAAAATTCCTAAAAGATATAGTTGTAGATAAAGAAACAGATAAGACTGTCTATTACTTATGGATACTGTAAGGGATATAATATGGATAGGATGCGTCTTAAATATAATATTTATCTTCTTGCCATTTTGATGGATTTGTTTCTATGTATTCACATATGGTTTGGTATTTTTTTCATTATGAATTATATGTTCATAATAGTTTCGTTGCCAAATCTGAAACCCTGCTTTTTTAGTTATTGAGCCCTTAAACTGTTGAATAATCCGTGATATGGTGGGGGCTAAAATCAGTTATTAACCGATAGCCCCTGCTATAAATTCCTGTTGACTCAAAGCGAAATATTAGGACAAAATCTACCTATTTAAATAGAACGCTTTTCTCTTGAGAACTTTACTTTAATATTTTCATACAATAGGATTTTAACAGGGGTATATCATTTTCAATAGTATCCCAAACATCTGGAATACTGATGCTTCCATAAGCGTGTGCCACAATATTGCGCATTGCTTTGATGCTTCTCCATGGTATTTCGTTATTACAAACAATAAACTCCGGCGAAAGACGCCCTGCTAATTCGCCTATTTGTAGAATACACATAGTAACGGCATTTCGATAAATTTTATCAGAGCTAAAACTTTCAAAGGAAGCTCCAAAACGAACTACAGTTTCCTCAACCTCATTACAATATTTTAATATATGTGAAATAATGCTTAAATCTCTACTTTTCCCGCTCATAAATCAAGACCTCCTCAGACGAAATTTTTGTTCTGAATTCATCATCGAGGCTATCTGAAGTAAGGAGATCAACAGGTACTCCAAACGCTTCTTCTAAATCAGCGTATAAACCTCCGAGTGCAAATAGCCCCTTTATTTCACCCTTATCTATACGAAAATCTAGATCGCTATCGCCTTTGGCGCTCCCTCTTGCATAGGAACCAAATAAATACATTCGCTCTACACCGTGACGTTTTGCTATTGCATTGGCTATATTTTTGATTTTCTCAATAGTATACACTTTTCCCATAACAATCTCCCTCCATTTCCCTAGGTTTTCTTAATTATATTATAACCTAATTAAGATAGGATGTTAAAGAATGTTCAAAAACAAAATAGGATCAGGCTAGACTCTTGATGGGGATCACTCACTAAAAAGTATAAGAGAAAAATATAATATATAAAATAAATTTTATCAGAGCTAGCCTATCAGGACTGGGACCGGATTGTTTCATATATTGCTATGAATCTTGATAGTCCGGTTGCTGCTGCTAATTTTCTTGATAAGGTAGAAGAGTGCTATGATTATTTAAAACATAATCCTTCTATTATTTCTCCAAATATGTCCCCAAGCTTCTGTAACCAGTTTTCTTGCTGCAAATAATGTAATAGACGAAGGGTCCAAAGGTGGTGATACTTCTACATATATCCATGCCTATAACGGGAAGCTTAAAGAATTCATAAAGCATATACAAAAGCTCACGGGAGTTTAGACCGCCAAACTGGGGTGTGCCTGTTCCCGGTACGTAAGCCGGATCCATCCCGTTGATATCTATTGTTATATATATATGATCATGCTTTTTTCTCCGTTAAAATAGCCTAAATCTAATATTTTCATGTCTTTTATGCTTTCAAATCTTTCAGTAGCAGGATCAATGGTATATGTAATCTTTTTCAACTCTGTCGGTGCCAATCCCGCACCGAATCTGAAGCTGACTCCTTTATCATAAGGTATGCCGAATATTACTGCATTAGCATCTTCAATGATTAAATCGGGTTTATTAAGTCCTGTTCAAATATTTGTATCCTTGTGCGAATTATCCAATTACAAAACTTCTTGTATTAATACTGACAGGACAATCTCAGATAAGAAACATGCTTGTCTTTAATACTTGTTATCTCTTAAGGCAGAGGATATCCATAAGATATTCCATGCAAGGTCTCAGCATGGAAGAAACTGCAGATTATTGTATAAGCAAAGTAAATATTGTAGGGTGCATAAGTGACATATTTATTCCTTCTGCCTTAAATTCAATGGGATAGGGCAATACGGGGATGCAACCTGAACACTGGCATAGGATTCTATAAAAAGTAATGGAAAGGGATGGTAACTAAGACTATCTTTTTTCATTGCTTTTGGAGAATTCAAAGGCGCTAAATCCTAGAATTTGTGGCTCGCAAGAAATTGTTATATTTTGATAATTCCTTTTTCATTGTTTTAATGTGAAAATATCACTTGGTTTAATTTTAAAATTAACACTTGACAATTTTAAAAGGAAAAGGTATTATTAGTTAGTAAGGAAAAATAGTTACGTCATATCAATTGTAAGTAATATTCCTAACGACACAATAATACATCAAATTTTTAACCAAAAATATCTTGTTTGAGTAAAGAGACTTTACTAAAGGAGGTATCAAGAAAAATACTATATTAAACGATGTTTATTTGTTAGAATCGTAAAAATA
>CAYXUX010000035.1:0-8108 GCA_964468275.1 uncultured Clostridiaceae bacterium | reverse complement strand
AAAAATACAAATTAGGAGGAGTTCGTGAACATCAAAATCTTTTGAATGGATTTTGCATCATGAGTTCAATACTTTTTAGCCAAATTTTGTTTCTTAAGTTAACTGTTCTTAATTGTATAATACAACATTGATTTATTATATTTTGGTTAAATAACATTGCTATAATTGAAATGTGGTTCTAAAAGAGAATATTTATTAACCTTTTCAAATGAACATGTGCAAATAATAAAAAAGAAAAGAGGTATGTATAATGAAAAAAGTTTTAACAACACTATTTATTTTATTTTTATGTTGCTCAATAGTAGGATGCTCCAAAACTACAGATAATAATGTTACACATGTCAAGCAATATAGAATCGGTACGGCTGCTACTACTGGCGCTGCTTATCCTATAGGTGGTATGATGGCGTCAATCCTCAGCAGAGAAATGGAAGGATGTAATTTTACTGCAGAATCGACCGGTGGTACTATCGAAAACGCCCGCCGTATTAATTCCGGTGAAATTCATGTTGGTACATGTGCAAACGATGGGATTTATTTTGCTTATCACGGCATTGACAAGTTTGAAGGTGAAGGAAAACAAAAAGTTCTAGCTCTTGCTAATACGTACTTAACACCATATCAAATCGTTGCACTAAAAGATAAAAACATTAATTGCCTAAGTGATTTGGAGGGTAAAAAGGTTGCAGTAGGTTCACCTGGATCAGCCAATAATATAAAAGCGCAACTATTTCTTGACGTTTTTGGATTTGTGGATAAGGAGAATATTGAATTTTTATATCTTGATTGGGGAGAAGCTAGCGAAGGTCTTATAGATGGAAACTGTGATGTTGCAATGATTCCTGTAGGTTTACCTGCATCATCAATTCAGGAACTTGCTATATCCCATGATATCGTTTTGATTTCTTTTACTCCAGATGAATTGGAGAGGCTCGTAAATGAGGTTCCATTCTTTAGTGAAACTATTGTTCCCGCTGACACTTATAATGGTGTTGATTATGATGTTTTAACTTTTGGATGTGGCAATACTTTAGCAATATCCCCAGACCTCGATGAAGACACCGTATATAATATGGCAAGAATACTATTTAGTGAGAATTACGAGGAATTTCAAAGCGCACACCAGTCAATGCAAGGTATTATTAAGGAAAAACTATCTGATACCGTTATTCCACTTCACCCAGGTGCGGAAAAATACTATAAGGAGATGGGGTACGTTGATAACTAAAGTTAGATTATTTAGTTTTATTATCTTTGCATGAAAAAGCAAATGGATAAAATACTATTTTTTATATCTAAATAATAGTATTCTTATATTACTACTAGTATTGATATTTAGAGGGATAAATGAGATGCTAGCTTTTAAAAGAATCTAGAAATCTAATGAAAGGAAGATACAGTATAAATTATGCTAAGCATTGTTTCAGGATGGAAACATAGTTTATAATTTAGAATTTTTTTATATTATTAAGAAAACTTTTTGAAAGAGTTTTACAACTTTTATTATTGTACTATCCATATAGCAGGCAAATGATATAGTGGACAGTGTTGGTATAATAACAAAAATGCCCAATAGTTAGTATTTAATAAAAGTGTAAGGAGGACTTTAAAATGCAAAAAGCAATGATAGCAACAATATCCTTGGCAGTTTCAGCATTCTCACTATACACCGCAATATTCGGCCGCTTTACTGCGATATTACAACGGGGGATATTTCTTGGCATGATAATGGTCTTAGCTTTATTAATGAAGCCTGCAAAAGAAAATGCTCCTAAATGGACACGGGTGATTGACTATATTGGTGTTGTTGCAACTATTATATGTACAATATATATGGTTAACACTTTTCATTCGTATGCCGACCGAATTGGCATAGTAAATAATACAGATACTATTTTGGGATTAGCAATAATTATTATATTATTGGAATTGTGTCGTAGGGTTGTTGGTATACCATTAACTGTTGTATGTTTATGCTTTCTAGGGTACGCGTTTTATGGTAATATTGTCCCAGGATATTTTGGCCATATGGGGTATTCAATTAATCGTATTGTATCAATGATGTATCTTACAACAAACGGAATATATGGATCTGCTATGTCTGCAGCAGCTACATTTGTGGCAATATTTATCGTTTTTGGTGCATTTTTAGAAAAGACTGGAGGAAGTAAAGCTTTTATAGATTTCACTACGGCGATTGTTGGAAATAGAAGAGGAGGACCTGCAAAAGTAGCAGTTTTAGCAAGTGCACTAACTGGAACCATTAGCGGAAGTGCTGTAGCAAATGTAACCACTACTGGAACATTCACCATACCGCTAATGAAAAAAATCGGCTATAGAGCAAAAATTGCGGGAGCTGTAGAAGCTGTTGCATCTTCAGGTGGAGCTATTCTTCCTCCTGTTATGGGATCTGCCGCATTTGTTATGTCGGAGATGACAGGAATTCCTTATTCACAAATAGCATTAGCATCAACGATTCCGGCGATTATATATTATTTTGCTATCTATTTCGTAGTTGATTTTGAAGCTGCAAAACATAAAATTGGACAACTTGGGGCAAAAGATATTCCAGAATTTAAAAGCACAATTAAACAGAGCTTAATGTTTTTTATTCCACTTGGTACACTGTTGTTTTCTTTAATTGTGCTTAAGCTTACAATTATAAAATCAGCCATGTATGCAATTACTAGTATTATTATTGCAAGTTTTTTTACGGAAAAAAATAAAATTACACCAAAAGTTGCATTTGAAATTCTAGTTGATGCAGCAAAGAAGATGGTTCTTGTTACTATTGCATGTGCTTCGGCAGGTATAGTGGTTGGTGTAGTAACATTAACAGGCCTTGGTTTAAAATTATCTGGAACCCTGTTATTGTTGGGAAAAAGTTCACTACTACTTACATTGGTAATTTGTATGTTTGGAGCAATTGTTATAAGTATGGGGTTGCCCGCAACTCCAGGCTACATTGTTTTCTCAGTGCTTGCTGCCCCCGCATTAATTAAGCTTGGTGTTCCTGCTTTGGCAGCACATTTATTTATTTTCTATTATGCGTGTTTTGCACCTATGACTCCGCCAGTTGCCATTTCATCTTATGCAGCAGCAGGAATATCGGGTTCCAATCCAATAGAAACAGCCCTTCAGGCATTTCGATATGTTATACCGGCATTCATTATCCCATACTTCTTTATTTATGCCCCCGAGATCATGGCACAAGGTCCTGTATTAAGTATTTTACTGGCTGCGCTAACGGGTATTATTGGTGTGTTTGCAATTTCCGCAGCAAATGTTGGATGGTTAATAGATAAATTAAAGTGGTATGAACGAACATTTATGGTTCTTGTTGGCCTGATGCTTATCATTCCTGAAGTAATAACAGATGTTTTAGGTGTGTCTTCTTTGGCAGTGTTTATATTGATAAAAAGATATGCACGAAATAAATAATTATTTTTATCTAAATAGTAGTTATAGGTAATATAGATATAACAGAAAAGAGGCTGAGTAAAATGAGGATTGGATACATTGGTTTTGGTGAAGCATCATATGAAATGGCATGTGGCCTTAAACAAGAAGGTCTTATTAATATTTATGCATATGATGTGAAACAAGATGATAAAGTTTACGGATTACAGATAAATGATCGTATTAAAAAATCAAAAGTCACAAAAACTGATTCTTATGAAAGTTTAATTGAAAAGGTTAACATAGTATTTGTTGCAGTTCCGGCTAGCAATGCTTATGAAGTAAGCGAAAACATTAAAGAAATTGTTAAAAAGGACATGCTTTATGTAGATTTGAGCGCATCCAGCCCCGATAACAAGAAAAGAATATTTGAAAATCTTGTTGGAACAGGTGTTGGTTTCGTTGATGCAGCAATGCTTGGGGCTTTGACCATATATAAGCATAAGGTTCCAATTATTGCAAGTGGGTGTGGTGCAAAAAGGTTTTGTGATGAAATGAGTAAGTTTGGAATGAATATAAAAGTTACCAGTAATAACCCAGGAGATGCTTCAGCTATAAAACTCATACGAAGTATTTATATAAAAGGAACGGCAAGCTTATTGTTTGAAACACTTGAGGCGGCATATCATTTTGGTGTGGCACAGCAAGTTATAGATTCGATTGCTTATACCATGGAAGATACTTCTTTTAGCGAAACGATAAATCGTCTTGTTACGGGAACCTCTGTCCATGCACAAAGAAGATATACAGAGTTATGTGATGCTACTAAAATGCTAAATAATGCTGGGATACAATCTGATATGTCTGATGCATCTATAAAAAAACATAAAAGATTAATTGAAATGAATTTAGATTCAGTATTCCAAGGGAGGGTACCTAGGAACTGGAAGGATGTGATAGCATTTATTACTAAGAATGAAAAGAAAAGTTCATATTAAACTGTATTTTATTTATAATAATTAATGAAAAATTAAACAAGGCATACTAAATGAATACATAAAAGGTGTGTGATATTTTGGCGAATCCAATTGAAATAGCAAAAGAAAAAATTATAGGAATGACCGATGCTCAACGTAACGTAGCCGACTATATTATAAAAAATTCACTTGAAGTTGCATTTATGACTATTGAACAGCTCTCAAGAAGAGTGGGGACTAGCACCACTACAATTATGCGATTAATGACGTATCTTGGCTACACAGGTTATGCTGAATTTCAAAAAGAGCTTCGTGGGCTTTTGAGAGAGAAATTAAATCCAAAAAAAAAGTTAGAAATAAACTTGAAGGAAATAGATGATTCAAATATATGGACTAAATGCTATGAAAAACAAAAAGAAAATATGGTTAATACTTTTTCAATGATTTCTGTTGATAAGCTTGATGAAACAGTAGAAAGAATTATTAATGCACGAAAGATATATTTTGCTAGCGCAAGAGGTGGGAGGTCGGTATCACAATATTTGATGAGTTTTTTTTCAAGAATGATTGGAAATTGTTATTTGATTCATACTGATATGTTTACCGATTGGATTGACTTATTATATGATATGAACAATCAAGATTTGATTATAGCAATTAGTTATCCAAGGTATGCATCTTCTATGGTAAACTTATTAAGGCTTGCAAAAAATAATGACGTCCAGATAATCTCAATAACAGATAGCTATTCATCACCGCTCAATGAGTTTTCTAGCTTTATACTTCCATGTTCCTGCGATAGTTTGGGCTTTCATAATTCTCCTATAACAGCTATGATAATTGCTGACTGTTTAATTAATGCTATTGCAGTAAAATATGCTTCAAAAATTGAAAAACGTCTTGATAAAGCCGATAGTATTGCCACAGAACTTAATTATTATGATTTATAAAAACATAGTGCCAATTGGTGCTGTGAGAATTTGTTCCTTTTTGTAAAGCTTGGAAAGAAGAGCAGAATTGTTACGGATCTACTTGATTGGTTAATTTATCAGAATTAATGTTAAAAACTACTGAAATCGAATTTGTCTGTAACAATATGTTTGTAAGGCTCTATATTTCCTTACACGTGCTAAAAATTAAATAAGATGTGGATAATCCTTTAATATGATATTCAATTATCTTCAATGTTAAAAGATTAATACAAAACATTAATAGTTTTTCTTTCTTTAGTAACCCTAATATATTATGTAAAGGAGATTATCATGCCAGTAGGATTTAGGATATGTAATGATTTTGAACGTGCTCCAAAAGAAATAGTAAAAAAATTTAAAGGCTTACCAGTTGCTAACATTGCGGATAACATGGGTCGACTATACAGTATCAGTCAATCCATTAAGCCATATAATACGGTTAGCATGGCAGGGACTGCATTTACCGTAAAGGTTCCAAGTGGTGATAACCTAATGTTCCACAAAGCTATCGAATTGGCAAAAGAAGGTGATATTATTGTAGTAAATGCTGAAGGGTGTATGACCCGTTCTGTTTGTGGCAATCTTATGTATACGTATGCGAACAGAAAAGGTATTATAGGTTTTTTAGTTGATGGATGCATAAGGGATGTTGAAGATCTTAGTAGTATTAATTTTGCATGCTATGCTAGAGGTGTTCAGCCAAATGGGCCGTATAAAAATGGGCCCGGGGAGATTGGCTTTCCTGTTGCTATATGTAATCAAGTTGTTAGCCCCGGAGATATAATAGTGGGAGACTTAGACGGTGTTGTAGTCATACCAAAAAGGGATGCGGAGGCGGTAGTGACTGCTTCTATAGCTCAGAACGGACTTGAAATGATGAAATTACGCAAAATAGTAAATGGAAAAGTTGATAAAGAGTGGATAGATGAGATCTTAAAGAATAAATGTTGTGAGTATATTGGATAAAGCTTTAATATACAGCAGTGTATTTAAGAATAAGTTATGTGGAAAAAAGTTTTGATGATACCTTATACAGGAGGCAGTAATATATTACCCTACACGTTTAAGTAAAGGCAAATAGACGTAGAGGTACTTATAATCGTATAATGACGCAGCGAATCTCCTCAAAGTTATGAGCTGTTGGACTGCCCGAATGCTTGCTGACAAATGTGTTGAATTTAGATATATAAAATCTATTTCTTACATGACATTAAGCAGAATTTTAAGAAAGCTAATTTAAATCTTAGAAAGAAAAATGCTAGTGCATATCTCCGTGGCATATTGGGTATTTGACGCGGTCATGGAGAATGTCCTAAAAATATATAGTAGACCTTTAAACGATGAGTGTCAGATTTATGTATGGACGAGAAACTGATATAATTGCCGGCTAGTCTAATACACACCGTAAAATCTAAATAGTACCTAGCAAAAGCTAGTGTACTGAAAACTAAACACATTTGCAAAGGAAAGTATCATATCTACTTAGATATTACAAAAATTCATAAAATTACAGATATTTCATTGTTCAATATGCCAATATCTTTATAAAATAAAATAGAAGGAGTGTGTTATTTCAAATGGGAAAAGAAAAGATTTTAGTAATTGGTGCACATGCACTAGATTTTTTGTGGAGATGTGGGGGAACAATAGCTAAATATACAAAGAATAACCATGATGTAAAAGTAATCAACATAACATATGGTGAACGCGGTGAATCTGATGGTGTTTGGGAAATGAATCCTGATATTACTGAAAGAGAGGTTAAAGAAATACGGAAAAAGGAAGCAGAAGCTGCTTCGGGGATTTTAGGAGCAAAATTAGATTTTTTAGATTGGTCAGATCATTTATTAACCGTAACAAGGGAACAAATACTTGAGCTATCTAAAACTATCAAAGAATACCAACCTAGCATTATTCTTACACATTTTACAAGCGACACATTAAATTTTGACCACCCAGTTGCTGCTAATATAGTCCTTAATGCTGTAAGGTGTGCAAAAGTTTCGGGAGTATTTCCAGAAATAGAACCTCTTAGAAATGTTGGTATATACATGTTTGAACCTGCCCAACCTGAATTTGTTGGTTTCAATCCGAACATCTATATTGATATAACTGATGTGATGGAGCAAAAATGTGCTGCGATGGAAGCTATTAGTGCTCAAGAGTATCTTATCTCAACATATAGGCTACGAGCTAATTACCGTGGAGAATTGGCTCGTAAAATTGTGCACAATAAAAAAATAGAATTTGCGGAGGCATTTTGTCGTTTTTATCCATACGTTGGGAATGAATTTTGCTGATAAGGGTTATATTGGGTAGAGGTTTACAGAACTAATCAAAAAGTTTCCAGAAGCAGGCATCAGGGAAGATGGTAGATTGGGTATTATCTGTTGATTCTCAAAACAAATAGTGAATCAGCATAGAAAATATCAAGTTAAATAACATGAGAAAGCCCATGATATTACCATAGTGTGGGAAACTGATCTCACATTAGACCAGTATTAGGGCTAAAATAAAAGAATATGATAAAAGGTTATTTGCATTGGAAGTGTGCCAATGCAAATAACCTTTTATACAAAAAAAACAGATCCGGAGGCTTTAAAAGGAAAGGCAGAAAGTCTTTTATGACCTCTCAAAATATGATAGCATAGAAACTTTACAAATTGAAGTCCCCTTGTGTTACATAGTATAGCAATTATTAAGCACTAAATTTTATCAGAGCTAGCCTATCAGGACTGGGACCGGATTGTTTCATATATTG
>CAYXUX010000034.1:0-18203 GCA_964468275.1 uncultured Clostridiaceae bacterium | reverse complement strand
TTAGTACAGATTTATTAAAAACCTCCTCAAGATATCCAGTGCTTTAGTAGAGGCATTGG
Organism: uncultured Clostridiaceae bacterium; assembly: GCA_964468275.1. Classification (GTDB taxonomy): domain Bacteria; phylum Bacillota; class Clostridia; order Lutisporales; family Lutisporaceae; genus JAAYKT01. The sequence continues at coordinate 18,144 of CAYXUX010000034.1, read as the reverse complement.
ATTTAATTTTCATCCTATTCCCATTAAAGTAAAATTCATAAGTATATACATCATTTTTAAAAGCTAAGCCTATATAGCATAAGCCGATAGGTTTTTCTCTAGTTCCGCCATCGGGGCCGGCAATGCCTGTAATGGACAAACCTATATCTGTTTTTGATATGTCCTTTATGCCAACTGCCATTTCAGCCGCAGTTTCATTACTAACAGCTCCATAATTATTTATAGTATCTTCCTTTACTCCTAAAATTTTTATTTTTGCCTCATTACTGTATGACACCACACCATTTACATAGCTGTCAGATGCACCCGGTATATTTGTTAATCTGTCTGAAACTAACCCACCGGTGCAAGACTCCGCTATAGCAATAGATTTTTTATTCCTTTGTAATAGTTTATTTATTGTGCCTTCAATGGTATCATCGTCATAACCGTATATATTTTCTCCCAAAATACCTCTGATTTTTTCTATCATCCTATCAATAATATAATTTGCCTCATTTTTATTGTCAGTTTTCGCGGTTACACGCACATGCACTTCCCCAACTTTTGCATAAAGTGCAATTGTCGGATTTGTTTGATTATCTAATAAGCTTTGCAACATTACTTGCAGCGAAGACTCTCCGATACCGACTACTTTTAAGGTTCTTGATTCTATAATACTATTAGATTTATCTTTCAAAAAAGGAAATACATTGTTATCAAACATGGGTTTCATTTCTCCCGGAGGTCCCGGTAGCAGTATAAAAATTTTTTCTTTATCTTCATATATAACTCCCGGGGCACTCCCATTATTGTTTTCGATAATCCTGCCTCCCATCGGAACATAGGCTTGCCTTATATTGATTTCTGGCATTTCTTTATCAGTCCTGTTAAAGAATCTCTTAATTTTTTCTAAAGATTCTTTATGTAAAACCAACTCTGTTCCAAGAGCGCCGCATAGCCCACTTTTTGTGATATCATCATCAGTGGGTCCAAGTCCACCGGTAGTTATAATTATATCCGCCCTGCTTCTGGAAAGTTTTATCTGCTCTATCAACCTTTCCATATTGTCACCGACCACACTATGATAATAAACATTGAATCCTAATTCAGATATTTTCTGAGACAAATATTGTGCATTTGTATTAATTATGTTACCTAATAACAATTCAGTTCCAACAGATATTATTTCACAAATCATAATGTTACCTCCAATCGCTTTTTATAAATAGGTCTATTTTTAAAAACTAGTTAGTAAATATATTAAGGTTTTTTAAAAAATAATCTATCCCCGATACTATTGTAATTATTAATGTCAAATATACCATCACACTATCCATATGCAAACCAACAAGATTAAAAGGAAAATTATTGAGCAAAATAATTATAATAGTTATAATCTGAATCGTAGTTTTTATTTTGCCCAATTGGCTTGCGGCAATAACTATATTTTTATTCGCAGCGACAGCTCTTAATCCTGTAACAGCAAACTCACGAGCCAATACAATAAAAACAATCCAAGCATCAATCTTTCCCAATTGTATAAACATCAATAAAGCTGCCGATACCAAAAGTTTATCAGCTAACGGATCCAAAAACTTCCCTAAATCAGTAATCAGATTATACTTTCTGGCAATATAACCATCCAATTTATCAGTCAAAGAAGCAATTACAAATACAAAAAGGGCAATTTCCATATGATAAGGTATATCAATCGTTAAAAACACTATTAAAACAGGTATTAATAGTATTCTAATTATAGTAATTTTATTAGCCATATTCACTTGATTTTCTCTCCTAATAAATCGTATTCTGAGGCCTTATTTATTAAAACATTGCAGAACTCTCCATCATCCATGTGTTTATTTGATTTGAAACAAACACTTCCATCCACTTCGGGAGCATCCCTATAACATCTGCCATAATAGTAACCGTCTTCATATTTTTCTATAAGAACCTTTAGTGTTTTTCCTATAAATTCAGTATTCTTCTTTAAAGATATTGACATTTGCATTTCCATAATTCTTTCTTGTCTTCTAATTTTTTCTTCTTCCCTTATCTGATTTTTCATATTATAAGCATAGGTTCCTTCTTCCCTTGAATAAGTAAAAACACCAAGCCTATCGAATTCCACTTCTTTAATAAAATCCATTAACTCTTGAAAATCCGATTTTCTTTCACCCGGGAAACCAACTATTAGAGATGTTCTGATAGTTATATCCGGAATCCTATCCCTGAGTCTTTCTACTAAAGACAATATTCTTCTTTTAGTTATGTGTCTTCCCATTAGTTTTAATATTCTATCATTAGCATGTTGTATTGGTATATCTATATATTTACATACTTTATCTTCAGTGGCAATAACATCAATCAATTCGTCACTGAACCTATCGGGGTATGCATACATAAGCCTTACCCACTCTATCTCTTCTATGGCTGAAATTTTCCTTAATAATTCAGGTAATCTGGTTTCTCCGTATAAGTCTTTACCATAAACAGTAGTATCTTGCGCAATAAGGATGATTTCTTTAATTCCATTACGTGCAAGTAAAGAAACCTCTTCGAGAATGCTTTCAACACTTCTGCTTCTATATCGTCCTCTGATAAATGGTATTGCACAATATGTGCATTTATTATCGCAACCTTCGGCGATTTTTACATACATCGAAGGTATTTTTTTATTTATAACCCTATCTAAAACCTCAATATCAACTTTTTCTTGATTTCCATACAGAATTACTTTTTTATTTTCTAATACTTTATCCATAACGAAATCTATATTTTTATAATCACCGGTACCAATAACGGCATCTAATTCCGGGAGCAATTCCATAAGTTTTTTATTATATCTTTCGGTTAAACATCCGGCGGCAATAATTGCTTTACACTTACCTGTCTTTTTATAATTGCCTATCTCAATAATTGTATTTATTGATTCTTGCTTTGCGTTTTCAATAAAACCGCAAGTATTTATAATAATCACATTTGCTTCATCTAATTTATCAATCACTTTATACTTTTTATTATTTCCTATAATATTCAGCATCACTTCAGAATCAATCAAATTTTTAGGGCATCCTAAAGATATCAAAGACACATCATATGTCAATCTATACACTCCTTGTCATATATTACCTGGGAAATAAATTCCGCCAAATTCGGTTGTATATTGGCGATATTGAACGTAAAACATGTTTGTCTGCATATTTCACTATATTTTTAGCTATTACGACATTTCTTGCCATTGTTCTTTGCTTATCAGTACTTTTCTCGGTTTGCTCCCTTCAAAACCTCCAACAATTTTACGTTCCTCTAATTGATCTATTATTCTTGCAGCACGATTATATCCAATTCTCAGACGCCTTTGCAACATAAGTATAGAAGCTTGTCCTGCTTCTACAACCATATCAGCTGCCTCATTTAACAATTCGTCTGCTTCAACACTTTCCCTATAGGTACCTTCAGGTTCTAATATGATATCTTCAATATAATTTGGCGGGATTTGCTCTTTAATAAAACTGACTAAAGATTCGATTTCTCTTTGCAATATAAAAGAACCTTGTACCCTTAAAGGTTTTGATTCTCCCACAGGATAAAATAGCATATCGCCTTTTCCCAGAAGCTTCTCTGCTCCGCCCATGTCCAGTATTGTCCTGGAATCAGTTTGTGATGAAACAGCAAAGGATATTCGTGAAGTAATATTCGCCTTTATTAAACCTGTTATAACATCAACAGAAGGTCTTTGGGTAGCGACTACAAGATGCAAACCTGCCGCTCTTGCCATCTGAGCTAACCTGCAAATTGAATCCTCGACTTCATTGGGTGCAACCATCATTAAATCTGATAATTCATCAATTATAATTATTATTTGAGGCAATTTTTCTTCCAAAACAGCATTATTGTATCCTTTAATGTCTCTGACATTTTTCCCGGCAAATAGTTTATATCTATCAGTCATTTCTTGAACTGCCCAATTTAACGCACCCGCTGCCTTTTTGGGATCTGTGACCACGGGAACTAACAGATGCGGTATTCCATTATAAACGCTTAATTCAACTACTTTAGGGTCGATTAAAAGCATCTTAACTTCATCCGGACCGGCTTTAAATAAAATGCTCGAAATTAATGAATTAATGCACACGCTTTTCCCTGAACCCGTTGAGCCTGCTATAAGCAAATGAGGCATTTTGCCAACATCTGCAATGATATTTGTTCCCGCTACATCTCTGCCCAAGGCAAAGGAAATCTTAGATTTATTTTGTCTGAAATCTTCCGATTCCAATACTTCCCTTATATAAACATTTGTTATTTCCTTATTTGGAACTTCTATTCCGACTGCTGCTTTACCCGGTATAGGAGCCTCTATCCTAATTCCTTTTGATGCTAGGCTTAATGCTAAATCATCAGCAAGATTGACTATTTTGCTTACCTTTACGCCGGGCCTCAGTTGCAACTCATATCTGGTAATAGCAGGCCCGATACTAACTTGTGTAACATTTGCATTAACATTAAAGCTCTTTAAAGTATCATCCAATATTTTAATGTTTTGCATTATTTCTTTTTTCATATTAGTGTTTTTATTTTCTTTTGGCAAAAACAATATGTCAGTACTCGGAAGCATATAATTCGGAAAGTGTTTTATTTTGGGGCTTATACTTTCATCATACTTTTTAGCCCTTTCTTCATTAGCTTTTTCTTTCTGATCAGCGGCTGTCTCTTGTATTCCGCCATCGAACCCTTTAGTGAAATTTATTATTTTTATGCCTTTTTCTTTATTTGCAATCTCATTTCCATTATATTTTATATCAGAATTTTCGTTAATAATTTTCTCTTTCTTTACGCGATTTTGTCTGAATCTTTTTAAAGGCTTGCCCATTGATATTAAAAAATTTTTAAAGGATTTTATTAATAATTTCATACTTGTATTTGTAAAAAGTATAACCGCTATTATAAACAGCCCTGTTATAACAGCCATAGTTCCGCTAATACCGGCATACTTTATTAATAAATAACCAAAAATCGCACCGATAACACCTCCGCCTATTCCTAACATTCCAAATTTATAAGATGAAGCAATACTATCGAAATAACTTACTGTATTCTGATTTGTAGTATCTATATTCAACAAATGCAAAAGTATTAACAGATTAATAAAAGTAATGCAAATTGAATAAAACTTAGTATTTATCTTAAAGCTACCCTTCAGGTAGAATATTCCGATACCATATATAAAGGGGATTATTGGGAAAAAGAAAGAGCCCAGTCCAAAAATCCCTCTCATAGTTTTTTTAATATATATACCGCCAATACCCGAATCTCCTCCCAGCAAACTGATAAGAAGGTATAAGCTGGTTATAATTAAAATGATTCCAATTATATCAAACTTTAATCTCATCGTATCTTTTTTTCTTGCCATTTTATATCACCCCAAATTACAATTCTACATAAGAATTTAAAATCCTTTAGAAAATAATATAGAAATTATCTAATGCTTACTAATTCGTATGATTATAAACAATTGAATTAAATAACCACAAAACCAAAGCCTAACATTATATATAATGTTAAGCTGTTTTAACGGCATTTATCTGTACATAATCTTCTTATAAGATATCGGCCAAATCAATTATAATCATATCGCTTCCTACTTTTTTTATTCTTTCCCATGGTATTTCAAGGTGTTTTTTTTCAATAAAAAAAGAGAAAAAATTTTTATTTTCAGGTATTATCAAAGAAACAATCTTGCCTGTTTCATTATCTATGAGCATATCACAATCACCAAGATATCCAAGTCGTTCGCAATCCGGCAAAGTAACTATTTCTTTCCCGTATAATCTGCTTAATCTCATATTTTATTCCACCTTCACATAGTTTTCACTTGATTATTAATATGCAAACTATATAAAGAAATATTACTTTTACCTTCCGGTAGAACCAAAGCCGCCGGAACCTCTTTTAGTTGATTCCAGATCATCACAAAAAAAGAGGTTTGCTAGGTAAATTGGTATAAATACAATTTGGGCAATCCTATCCTTAGGTTTTATTGCATAAGCATCCCTGCTGAGATTTATCATCGGACAAATTATTTCACCTGTATAATCAGAATCAATAACTCCAACAGAATTAACCAAGGTCACCCCATTTTTTGAAGATAAACCGCTCCTGGGAAACACAAAGCCGGCAACAGACTTGTCCCTGATATGAAAAGCAATACCTGTAGGTATGCTTTTGATTTCACCGGGCTTCAGTACAATTTCATCTTTTAATGCCGCAAATAAATCCAAACCTGCCGAACCGTCTGTGGCATAAACAGGCGAATCAAACTCCCATTCAAAATCTTTTTTAATTTGCTTTACCTTTATATTGATTTTTTCTTTCATATTAAAAAATCTCCACAGAATTCATTAAAAATTTCCCACCGTTTTTTTGAATATTCGCTGTTTGCATCCCCCAATTTATATCTTTCGGTCCGATAACAGCAGAGCCTTTGTTTTTATCATCAAAAATATTATTAATGACATATCTTACGTCATCTATTGTAACAGAATCGATTAAGCTGATTATCTCTTTGGGGGAATAAATCCTGTTTAATAGCAATTCCGATTTACCTATTGATATCATTCTTCCGCTGGTGCTTTCCAAACCTAAAATATAATTCCCTTTTAATTGTTCTTTAGAATCATATAATTCTTGACTTGTTATGCTGTTGTTTCTCAGTTCATTGATTTCATTGTCTACAATGCTTAAAACAGTTTCAACTTGAGATGGATTCATTCCTGCATATATGGAGAATAAACCGCATCCTATATAGGAAGAAGGGTAGGAAAAAACTGAATATGCAAGTCCTTTTTCTTCTCTTATTTTCTGAAATAATCTGGAACTCATTGAGCCCCCGAAAATGTTATTCATAACAAGCAAAGGATATGTATATTCACTTCCTAACTCTAATCCTTTAAATCCTAAGCAAATATGTGTTTGCTCAGTATCTTTATATTTATATGCGTTTTTAGAAATAAAAACCGGTTCGGATCCATTTTCTCTAATTGTGTTTGCTGAATTATAGTCGTTAAATGCATTTGATATTCTTTTTAAAGCGAAATCTTTATCAAAATTACCTACTAATGATATAACAACATTTTCAGGTGTATAATTTTTTTTCAGATAATTGATGATGTCTTTGCGTGTAAGGCTCATTAAGGAATCCCCCGTGCCAAGTATAGACATACCCAAAGGATTACCTGCCCATACCGTTTGCGTGAAAATATCATGCACTAAGTCTTCCGGGGAATCTTCATACATACTTATTTCTTCTAATACAACTCCCTTTTCTTTTTCTATTTCTTTTTCTGAAAAAGAAGAATTTAAAAACATATCACATAATATATCCAATGCTATATCAAAATGGCTATCCAATACTTTTGCATAAAAGCAAGTGCATTCTTTTGATGTAAATGCATTTAATTGGCCGCCAATCTTATCAATACTGTTAGCTATATCTTTTGCTGTTCTATTTTTTGTTCCTTTAAATAGCATATGCTCAATAAAATGAGATACCCCATTAGTTAAAGCATTCTCATATCTTGAACCGGTTTTAACCCATATCCCTATTGATATAGAATTAACATATTTAATCTCTTCTGCAACTATTCTAAGACCGTTCCCTAATCGTTCCTTTATAAACACCATTTACCTCCCATTAATATAGCTGAATTTAATATATATAATAACCTATAATATTGCAATTATAAATAAAGTCCTCCTCAAATACATATTTAACATATATTCAAACAGGGACATGAATAACGTAAAAGATAACATAAACTTAAGTTTATGTTATCTTTCCTGCCTATTATTTTGTTTATCATCAACTATTGCGTCCCTTCTCGAAAGATTTATTCTCCCTTGCCTATCTATTTCCGTAACTTTAACCAGTACTTCATCTCCTACATTTACTATATCTTCTACCTTTTCTACTCTTTTCTTATCCAATTTTGAAATATGAACAAGGCCTTCTTTGCCCGGTAATATTTCAACAAAGGCACCAAAAGGTAATATCCTGACTACCTTACCCAAATATACGCTTCCTTCTTCTACATCTTTTGTAAGACCTTCAATAATTTTTAAAGCTTTCTCACCGGCCTTTGTATCTATAGCGGATATATATACCTTTCCATCATCTTCTATATCAATCTTTACGTTAGTCTCGGCAATAATTTTGTTAATTGTTTTGCCGCCGGGTCCTATGATGTCTCTTATTTTATCAGGATCAACCTTGGTTGTTATAATTTTGGGTGCATAAGGAGATAATTCTTTTCTAGGCTTATTAATTACAGTGTTCATTTTTTCCAATATAAATAAGCGACCTTTCCGAGCTTGTTCCAAGGCGGATTTTAATATACCTTCGTGTATTCCTGCAATTTTAATATCCATTTGAATAGCTGTTATACCTATATCGGATCCGGCAACTTTAAAATCCATATCTCCCAAAAAATCTTCCATACCCTGGATATCCGACAGTATTATAACATTATCATCTTCTTTAATTAAACCCATTGCTATTCCGGCTATTGGTTTAATAATTGGTACTCCGGCATCCAATAAAGCCAATGTACTGCCACAAACTGAAGCTTGTGAAGAAGATCCGTTTGAGCTAAGTACTTCCGATACCAGTCTTATAGTGTATGGAAATTCATCAATACTGGGTATCATAGGTTCTAACGCTCTTTCTGCTAAAGCACCGTGGCCTATCTCTCTTCTACCGGGACCCCTTAAAAATCTTGTCTCCCCAACACTGAACGGTGGAAAATTATAATGATGCATATATCTTTTAGATTCTTCTACCCCCAAGCCGTCCAAAACTTGAACGTCACCTAAGGCACCAAGAGTTGCTACTGTTAATACTTGAGTCTGCCCTCTGGTAAACAAACCTGAACCGTGAACACGAGGCAGCAAACCCACCTCACAAGATATCGGCCTTATCTCATCAATTTTTCTATCATCGGGTCTAATCCTTTCATTAACTATAAGGCTTCTAACCTGTTCTTTTTTTATTCTGTGAAGAATCTCTTCCACATCACTTAGATTATCCGGATAAATATCTGAAAAATAAGAAATTGTCTCTTCGGATATATTATCCATGTTATTAATACGTTCTTGCTTGTCAATTGTTCTAATCGCAGCTAACATTTTTTCGGTTGCAAAATTTTTTACGCTCTCTTCTATTTCAACATCTATTGCATGTGCTTCCATACTCATCTTTTCTTTTCCGACTTTTTCAACAATGATTTCTATAAATTCAATAATTTTTTTAATATTCTCATGAGCAAATAGTATGGCTTCCAAGATAACATCTTCCGATACCTCTTTTGCACCTGCTTCAACCATCATAACAGCATCTTTTGTTCCTGAAACCACCAGATGAAGTTCACTTTCTTCTTTTTGTTGTGATGTAGGATTTATGATAAATTTTCCATCAATTAATCCAACTAACACTGAGCCGGTGGGCCCTAAAAATGGTATACTCGATATTGAAAGAGCAATTGAAGAGCCTATCATAGCCAAAATTTCAGGCGAACTGTCTTGATCAACCGATAACACAGTTGCTATTACTTGAACATCATTTCTAAAACCGTCGGGAAATAAGGGCCTTATTGGTCTATCAATTAATCTGGAGGATAACACGGCTTTTTCTGTTGGCTTTCCTTCTCTTTTTATAAATCCGCCGGGGATTTTTCCTACAGCATACAATCTTTCTTCATAATCTACACTAAGAGGAAAAAAATCAATCCCTTCCCTCGGTTTGTCAGATGCGCAAGCAGTCACAATGACAGCTGTATCACCATACTTCACTAATGCTGATCCATCTGCTAATTGAGCCAGTTTACCTGTTTCCACAGATAAAGTTTTTCCGGCAAGTTCCATTTCAAATAATTCCAAAAAACTACCTCCTTATGTATCTTAAATAACTTCTATGTTATTATTGCTTTTGAATTGTTTAAATATTATATAATTACATTTATATCAGGAAAGCAAGTCATACCTTCCCATACTATAAAATAAAGAGCGGAATAATCCGCCCGTTTACCTCCTTATTCCAAGCTTGGCAATAATAGTTCTATATCTTTCTATATCCTTGGACATAAGATAATTAAGCAAACCCCTTCTTTGCCCTACCATCTTTAAAAGCCCTCTACGTGAATGATGATCTTTTTTATTCAGCTTCAAGTGCTCATTAAGAGTATTGATTCTTTCTGTCAGTAAAGCAATTTGTACTTCGGGGGAACCTGTATCTCCTTCCTTTAACTGATATTTTTCAATGATCTCAAGCTTTTGTTCCTTTGTTAATGCCATATAACTGCACCTCCTATTTTAATACCCATAAACTAAGCCTATCGTCGGTGAATCGATATACCTAGCTTATGGCTTTTTAGTGACAATAAAATTTTATCACAGCTTTAATAATGTGTAAAGTATTTGTCAAGTATTCAATGCCAGCCTTGATTCAATATCTGAATTAATCTGTTGTTTAAGTTCATCTACAGTATCATAGCATTTTTCTTCTCTGCGCCATTTTAGAAAAACAACTTCTACCTCAGTGTCATACAAATAATTATTATAGCTTATGACATGAGTTTCGATACTTATTTTATTTCCTTTAAATGTGGGATTGTAACCAATATTTGTTACACTTTTGTAACTAATACCGTCTATTATTGTATCTGTTAAATAGACACCCTTTTTAGGTAATACTAAATCCTCTTTTATACTTATATTCGCAGTTCTTATACCGATTTTACTGCCTTTCTTTTTTCCATGTATCACCGGTCCCTTTATACTAAAATATCTACCAAGATATTTTTTAGCAATTTCCACTTCACCGGATTTTAAAAGTTCTCTTATAAAGCTACTTGAAACAATCTTACCATCTATTATTACCGGCTCAATTATCAGAACATCAAATCCATATTTTCTGCCTAAGGTTTTAAGGATTTCAATATTTCCGCTTTTATTCAAACCAAATTTAAAATTATAACCTGCAACAACACATTTTATTTGAAATTTCTCCAATAAAATTTTTTTCACAAACTCTTCCGGATTTAGATTTTTAATATTTAGAAAATCTTCTAAATAAACACTGTCCAAATTATATTTTTCAAAAATCTCCATTCTCAGCTTATCATCGGTTATCATATCAAGATTGCTATCTTGAAAAAAAATCTTCTTGGGATGTTCTGAAAATGTATAAATCATACTTCTGCAATTTAATTCTTTTGCTTTAGTTGCAATAGATTCGATAAGCTTTAGATGTCCTACATGAACACCGTCAAAGCTTCCTAAAGCAATACAATAAGGTGCATTCTCCTTAACTTCAAAGTAAGATGTATAAACAAACATAGCATTGCTCCTTTTAATCAAACAAATAAAGTTTTTATCTTTATATAGTTATTATCTTTTTCTTTATCGTAATGCACTTCCCCGATGCCTATAAAACTTTCATCAATGTAGAGACCTAATTTTTCATTAATGCTGAATTTTTGTATATTTTCTTTCGTTCCACCATTATATATTAGATTTCCATTTAAAGCCGCTTTCTTAAATCTATCCTTAATATGGGCTTTACCATAACCTAAAAATATTTCATCTATTGGAATAATATAACTATTCAAATTTCCTTTATATATTGCAAGTTTGATTTCTTCTAAAGTACATGAGTTTTTTATATCAAAAGGAAAAGAATTTAATCTAATCAGTTGAGACATATACGCACCGTAACCCAATTCCTTACCGATATCATTACACAAGGTTCTTATATATGTACCTTTTGAACAAGTTATATCAAGCACAAATTCATCTTTGCTCAATTTGTTAATTATTTTTATTTCATATATATCAATTTCTCTGCTTTTTATTTCAGGATGCAGTCCTTCGTGAGCATATTGATAAAGCCTTTTCCCTTTATGCTTTATTGCCGAGTATAAAGGAGGCTTTTGCGTAATCAATCCGGTAAATTTGATTAAGGAATTCTTTAAATCATCTGCAGAAATATCATATACATCAATCTTATTCAAAATACTTCCATATTTATCTTGTGTATCTGTTTCAATACCAAACTTTATATTCGCTCTGTAAATCTTAGTTTTGTCGACAATATACTGTGCCGCTTTTGTTGCCTTACCGACACATATGGGCAAAACACCCGCTGCCTCGGGATCCAATGTACCGGTATGCCCTACCTTTTTAATCCCCGTAAGTTTACGGATATAATGAACTACATCATAAGAGGTCATACCGGGGGGTTTTAAAACATTCAAAAATCCATTCATTTTTAGTTCACCTAAATAATTCAAAGGCTTTGCTGAGCACTTTTTCTTTTACGGATATAATATCACCTGATACAGTCGCACCGGCCGCACTTTTATGTCCGCCACCGCCAAATTTGCCGGCAAAAACATTTACATTTATATAGTCTTTGGATCTAAAACTAATTTTAATATTTCCATCCTTACTTTCTCGAAACAGTAATGCCAGCTCCACACTATTAATATCTCTTGCAAAATCTATTATGCCTTCTGTGTCTTCCTCTTTAGCACCGGTTTTTAAAAACTGTTCCTTCGATAAAGTAATGACAGATATTTTGTCTTCACAGTAAAATTCCATGATGTTTATTGACTCTCCGATAAGCTTGGTTTTTTCTTTCGTAATATTTTGATAGATTAGTTTAAAAAACTCGGATGAATTGACTCCATGCTTAAGCAACTCACTTGCTATTTGATGTGTTTCGGATGTTGTATTGCTATACTGAAACTTACCTGTATCTGTTACTATACCGGCATACAAGCATCCGGCAATATCTTTATCTATCCTTATTCCCATTTTTATAATAATTTTATAAATAATCTCTGCTGTTGCGGCAGCATCGGTATGAACTATATTATAGGTTCCAAATCCAGTATTACTGATGTGATGATCAATATTGACAACTTTTTTATTTACCAAATATTTAGAACTATTACCGAGCCTATCCACGCCGCTGCTATCTAAAACAATGGCAAGGTCAAACTTATCCACTGTATCAACATAGCATATTTCATCAGCATTCTTTAAAAATCTATAGATTACAGGAACATCATCGTCAATGATAACCTTAGCTTTTTTGCCAATACTTATAATAGAATTATAAAGTGCTAACGATGATCCGATACTATCCCCATCGGGAGCTGCATGGGACAATATGGCTATGTTTTCACTTTCTTTTATCAATTTTATTATTTCGGAAATAATCAATGGCGTTTTCCTTCTTCCTCTTTTAATTGTCCTAAAAGTTGATTTATCCGGGCACCATGTTCTATTGACTCGTCTATTTCAAAATGAACTTCCGGCAAATGTCTTAATTTCATATATTCACCTAACTTTTTTCTGATAAACCCGCTTGCACTTTTTAGTCCTTTTATTGAATTAATCTTTTCTTCCTCACTGCCAAAAACACTCACATATACTTTTGCATATTTTAAGTCGGGAGTAACTTTAACATGGATTACACTGCACATCTCAGTTACTCTTGGATCCTTTATTTCATTCATAATTATTGAACTTATCTCTTTTTTCATTTGTTCCGAAATGCGAATCGATCTTTGTACTGACATTTATTTCACCTACTCAAAAATTTATCTTTGTACAGCCTCCATAATAAAACTCTCTATTATGTCTCCTTCTTTTATATCATTAAATCTTTCTATACTTATGCCACATTCAAATCCTGCATTTACTTCCCTAACATCATCTTTAAATCTTTTTAAAGATGCTATTTTCCCTTCATAGGTCACTACTCCGTCTCTGACTATCCTAACTTCACTATTTCTATTTATTTTGCCGTCAGTAACATAGGAACCGGCTATTGTACCTATACTGGAGGCTTTAAAGATAGCTCTGACTTCTGCATGACCTATAACAACTTCTTTCCATTCGGGATCAAGCATACCTTTCATAGCTGCTTCAATATCTTCTATTGCGTTATAAATAACCCTATATAATCGAATGTCAACTTTATCCTTTTCCGATAAAACCAATGCGGAAGGTTGCGGTCTCACATTAAAGCCTATTATAATAGCGTTCGAAGCGGAAGCGAACATGACATCTGTCTCTGTTATAGCACCAACACCACTATGAATAGTCTTTATTTTAACTTCTTCATTGCTCAACCTTTCCAGTGATTGTTTTAATGCTTCTGCCGAGCCTTGCACATCTGCTTTTACAATTATATTTAAATCTTTAACTTTACCGGCTTGAATTTGACTAAAAAGTTCATCCAAAGATATCCTTTGATTACTTTGTAAATGTTCAAGTCTATGCCTTTCCTTTCTTTTTTCAGAAATCTGCCGTGCTGTTTTTTCATCATCAACAATTGCAAAAATATCACCGGCATCAGGAACATCAGTTAATCCCGTAATTTCTATGGGTGTCGATGGTCCGGCCTTTTTTACCAGTTTACCTTTATCATCAAGCATTGTTCTTATTCTACCGCACGTGGCTCCTACTACAAAGTAATCGCCAAAATTCAACGTACCGTTTTGAATAAGAACCGTTGCAACAGGTCCTCTGCTTTTATCCAGTTTTGCTTCAATTACTGTACCTCTGGCTTTTCTGCTCGGATTAGCTTTTAATTCTTGCATTTCTGCTACTAACAGTATCATTTCCAGAAGGTTTTCAATACCCGTCTTCTGTTTTGCCGATACCGGAACGCATATAGTATCTCCACCCCAGTCTTCAGACAATAGTCCATGTTCAGTTAGTTCTTGTTTTACCCTATCTATATTTGCCCCGGGTTTGTCAATTTTATTTATTGCAACTATTATGATAACATTGGCTGCTTTAGCATGATCAATTGCTTCTACTGTTTGTGGCATTACACCATCATCCGCAGCTACTACTAATACTGCTATATCAGTAACTTTTGCACCTCTTGCTCTCATTGATGTAAAGGCTTCATGTCCCGGAGTGTCCAAAAAAACTATCTTCTTACCTTCTATTTTAACCGTATATGCACCAATATGTTGTGTAATACCTCCCGCTTCCGTAGCAATCACATTTGTTTGTCTAATAGCGTCCAATAATGATGTTTTCCCATGATCTACATGCCCCATAATTGTAACAACAGGCGGACGTGCTTTTAAATCTTCCGGTTTGTCATCTGCTTCATTAAACAGTACCTCTTCAATATCTTTTTGCACTATTTTTTCTAAAGTAATTCCATACTCTAAAGCAATTAAGCAAGCAGTTTCAAAATCGAGATCTTGATTAATTGTTGCAACCACACCTAATAATAATAATTTTTTAATTATTTCAACTACAGGTTTTCCTATTTTTTCACTTAATTCTTTTACTGAAATTCTTTCCCCAACTCTAAAGGGTTTTTTTTGTTCAATACTCTCATATTTTTTTGATTCACGACCAATCTGTTTTTTATGGTTTTGCATTCTCCCCTTTTTACCTCGTTTTCCAAATCTTTTGTCTGTTTGTATTCTTTTTGTTTTTTCCCTTTTCCCGTAAGTATTCTTTTCAGGTTTTGCATCCACTGAATCCTTTCGAGCTTTTGTAATCTTTTTTTCTTCATTTTTTAAAGAAGGTTGCTTTTTTTTACTTGTTTTATCTATCAATTTTTTACTTTCATTTTCGTTGTCATCCTTTTTCAAAAATGAATCTTTTAAAGCTTTTTCTTCAGTTAAATTAACTGAACTCATATGACTTTTTACATCAATATTTAATTTTTTTGCTTTATCAAGCAAATCCTTACTAGATAAACCAAGCTCCTTCGCTAATTCATATATTCTTTTTTTACTCAAATTTACTCACCCCCTGTTTTTGATTGTAAAACGTTACAAATTAGTTTATCCAATATATTTGTAAAATTTCTATCTATTATACCTAATACGGAACTGTATTTTCCGCCTAAGCATTTTGAAAAATCATATTTAGTAAAATAAATATGATAAGTAATACCATAATGTTTTGCAATATTTGTAAATCTCTTTTTTGTATTATCTGACGCATCCTCCGCTATAATTAATAATTTTACTTTATTTTTGCGGATTGCCCTTCTTAATGCATCTTCACCGATTATTATCTTTCTTGCTTGATAAGACATACCGAGCATTGATGTTATTCTTGCATTAATCTTCATCACCTGCAATATACTGCTTAAGTAAAGCAATCACTTCATCATCTACTTTTGTTTCCAATGCTCTCTCAAATTGTCTTCCTTTAATAGCATTATCAAAGCACTCAAGGTTTGGACAAATGTAACAGCCCCTGCCTGATACTTTACCTTTTAAATCAATACTTATAATCCCATCAGGCTTTCTTACAAGCCTTATCAATTCTTTTTTAGGTTTCATTTCATTGCATCCTAAGCATTTACGCATAGGTATTCTTTTTTTATATGCCATAAAAATCACCCCTATTCGTCATATATTTGGGATTCACTCTTTATATCTATTTTCCATCCCGTCAGTTTCGCTGCCAACCGCGCATTTTGTCCTTCTTTTCCTATAGCCAGTGAGAGCTGAGAATCACTTACTATAGCATTGGCAGTATTCTCATCTTTATTAATTCTAACATTTATCACCTTAGCCGGACTTAAAGCACTTGCAACATATATGGCTGCTTCGCTGTTCCATTCTATTATATCAATCTTTTCACCGCGAAGCTCATCTACAATCAATTGTACCCTTTGCCCTCTCTGACCTACACAAGCACCAACGGCATCCACATTCTCATCATGAGAATAAACAGCAATTTTTGTTCTTGCTCCCGCTTCTCTGGCAATGTTTTTTATTTCTACTATGCCCTCTTTAATTTCGGGCACTTCCAGTTCAAATAAACGTTTTACCAAGCCGGGATGCGTTCTGGAAAGCAAGACTTGCGGCCCTTTTGTAGTTTTCCTGACTTCAATAACATAGGTTTTAATTCTATCATTTACATTATATATCTCTCCGGGGGTTTGTTCATTAGGGCCAAGAATTGCCTCGGTTTTGCCCAAATCAATAAAAACATTATTTCTTTCTTTTCTTTGTACCAAACCATTTACAATCTCATCTTCTTTGTTTATAAATTCTTCGTATATAATACTTCTTTCAGCTTCTCTAATGCGTTGTACCACCACTTGTTTAGCTGTTTGTGCCGCAATCCTTCCAAAATTTTTCGGTGTTACTTTAATTTCTGCTACATCACCCACAATATATTTTTTATTGATCTTTTTTGCTTCTTCAATATCAATCTCCATCAGTGTATCCGTAACATTTTCAGCTATATTTTTCAGAGCAAATACTTCTACCTCTCCCGTTTCTTTATCTATTGAAACTTTAACATTTTGTGCAGTTCCGTAATTCTTCTTATAAGCTGTTATTAAAGCCGCGTCTATCGCTTCTATCAGTGTTTCTTTTTTTATTCCCTTTTCCTTTGCAATTAAATCAATTGCCATAAGGAATTCTCCATTCATTTATTACCCTCCTTAAACCTGATAACCGGTTTCATAATTGCTACCTTTGACTTTTCAATTTCAATTTTTTCGCCTTTATATTCTATCTCTATTTTATCTATATCGTAATTAATAAGTTTTCCTTGTATAATCTTTTTACCAAACATTGGCTTATATAGTTTTATTTCAATTAATTTATTTAGATTTCTTTTAAAATCAATTTCTTTTTTTAACGGTCTGTCTATACCCGGAGAAGATACTTCAAAAATATAAGAGTGAGCAATGGGATCTAATTTGTCCAACTTCTCGCTTAATTCTTCGCTTACTATTTGGCAGTCATCTACTGTGATTCCGCCTTCTTTATCAATAAAGATACGTAAATACCATTGACTTCCTTCTTTTTTATATTCAGTATCAATAAAACAGAAATTATATTTTTCCAGTATTGGCTTACTTAAATCTTCTAATAGATTTTCCACCTTTTTTTTCAATATATCATCTCCAAAATATATTCTTACTTTAATAATACGAAAGAGTGGGATTCCCCACTCTAATTTAAGTTGCGTTCTATTTATGTCGCTATGATTATACCATTGTTTATCATTCTATGCAAGGAGAATAAATATGGTCTATCTCGGGCTTAACTTAAAAAAGCGATAACTGATTTTCTTCAGGTAAATCATCTACGCAGC
>CAYXUX010000033.1:0-18319 GCA_964468275.1 uncultured Clostridiaceae bacterium | reverse complement strand
TTCAATATAAACTAACAAGAAAGAGTCGCTCTAAGAAAATATCTATAGGTAGAAAAGGACAATAAAATTAATTATCAAATAATATTTTAGGAGTATAATAGGTTTTAATTAAATAGTAAAAGGAAGGTTAACACAAAATGTAGTTCCTTTATCTAAGCAACTACTTACAGTTATATTACCCTCAGATAAGTCAATGATACGTTTTACAAGTGCCAAACCCAACCCATTACCTTCTGTTTTTCTCGTTGTATCACCTTGATAGAATTTATCAAAAATGTGATTAATTATTTCATTATCAATGCCTATACCTGTATCAGCAATTGTAAATACTATAGATGAATTTTCTTTACTTAGACTAATATAGATGGTTCCGCCATTAGCTGTAAATTTTATGGCGTTTCCAATTAAATTAAGCCACACCTGTAAGAGAAGTCCTTCATTTCCACAAAACTCTGTTTTAACCAAATCAATTTGGAAATCAATATCTTTCAAACTCCATTCAGACTCTAACATTAAAACAGCATGACGTATTTGTTCATCAAGACGATATAAGTCTTTTTCCATTATTAATTCTTGGTTTTCTAATTTCGAAAGGCTTAATATATTGCCAGATAGAGTATTGAGCTGTCTTGCACTGTGGATAATCATTTGAGTGTATTCTTTATATTCATCATCAGATAGACTATTTCCCTGCAAAAGGGTGGCATAGCCTTCAATGGTTGCAATTGGAGTTTTAAACTCATGGGATACATTAACTATAAAATCATTTCGTAAGGTTTCAATGCTAGATAATTCATGAACCATGATATTGAAGTTTTTCGACAAATCCCGTATTTCTTTGATAGGACTACTTTCATTAATTTCTATATCAAAATTTCCTTTTGCAACTTCATCTGTGGCATTGCTAAAGTTTGTAATAGGCTTTAATATCTTTTTTGCGACGAAAAGGGAGATACTAGTACCAATGATTACACTTATAAATAGTAAGAATATAATTGGCGCAAGAGGATTTCTATTATGTTGATTTAGAAGCCCCATCTGAAACAATAAATATACTATAAATGTCATTATAAAGGCAGTTACTAGCATTATTCCAAATACAATAAAAGCAAAATAAATCCATAAGGTTGAATTATATCTATTTTTCATTAGTCTTCACCGCCTTGTAACCCAAGCCTCTCACAGTTAGTATTTTAAAATCAGAAGAATTTTTAAACCTATCCCTCAGACGATTAATATGAACATCTACAGTCCTTTCATCTGTCTCAGAATCTAAACCCCATATCTCATCCATTAGTTGTTGCCTAGTAAAGATTTTATTGGGATAAGAAAGCAACTTGTAAAGTAGTTGAAATTCCTTTTGTGGTAAAAGATATTCACTGCTATTAAATTCTGCAGTTAAGGAATCATAGTTAAGAACAGTAGATCCCATTTCAAGTTTTCTGGTATTAGCAATATGAGCTCTTCTTAATAAAGCCCCTACCCTTAATACCATTTCATTAACATTGATAGGCTTTACCATATAGTCATCAATTCCAATATTAAAGCCTTTCTGTTTGTCTTTAAAATCTTCCTTTGCTGTAATCATTAGAATAGGCAGGTTATAGTTAGCCTCTCTTAGAGCCTTAGTAAGCTGGTATCCATCCATATTAGGCATCATAATATCGGAAACAATTAAGTCTATATGTTCTTTGTCTAAGATCTCTAGTGCCTCAATTCCATCTAAGGCAGAAAAGGTATTGTAATTATTTCTATTTAATACAGTTGAAAATAATTTATTCAGCTTTAAGTCATCTTCCACAATCAGAATATTAACCATATATTCCACCTCCGCCATCTTATTATAACATGGGAATATAAACTGAATGTTAATATCAGTTTATATTTAGTTTATATATCTATGCTATTATAAATTTGCAAATTTGAATCCATTTATAGGGGGGATTTGAACTTTTCTTAAATTAAAATATTTTTAAAAAACATGATGTGGGATATATGCATATAAAAGCCTTGATTTGATTAGATCTTAAATCTGGTTTTGTAGCAGGTGGAATAGGAATCCTTATAACTATTCTTTTAGGTATTTCTATTAATGTAGTAATTAGAGGGCTTACTGATGTTTTAGAAATCGCGGCCTTGCCAGTATATGGTGGGGTGGGGTTTATTGTAATAAGTATGTTTTTAACTGTCATAGCAGGTTTATTTTTACCTAAAATTGTTGCTAATATAGATCCAGTTGAAACGCTTAGGACAAAATAGAATTTTAACTTAGGAGGAAATAATAATATGTTTAAGCTATTAAAGCGTTTTAAATGGATAGAGTGGCTACAGCTCGCTTTATCAATTGTTTTTATATCAAGTCAGGTTTGGCTTGATTTGAAGATACCTGACTATATGTCTGAGGTAACTAGACTAGTGCAGACTCCCGGTAGTCAAATGAAAGAAATTTGGATAGCAGGTGGCTATATGCTTCTTTGTGCAATTGGTAGTTTACTTGCAGCTTTTACTGTTGGTTTTTTTGCCGCAAGGCTGGCAGCCACTCTATCCTATAGGCTAAGATCTGATTTATATGACAAGGTAGAGTCGTTTTCCATGGAGGAAGTTGAACTGTTTTCAATATCTAGTCTTATTACTAGATCAACAAATGATATCACACAGGTGCAAGCTATTGTGGCAATGGGGCTTCAAGTTATGATTAAGGCACCCATAATGGCGACATGGGCTATTATAAAGATTTTGGGAAAGTCTTGGCAATGGTCTTTGGCCACAGGAAGTGCAATTGTAGCCTTAATATCTATAGTATCAGTAATAATATTCTTAGCACTACCTAAATTTAAGATTATCCAGAAATTAATTGATAATCTAAATAGGATTACGAGGGAAAACCTTGTTGGAGTTCGTGTAGTTAGGGCCTATAATGCAGAAGATTATCAAATGGATAAGTTTGAAGTTGCAAATGCTCACTTAACAAAAACAAACTTATTCACCAATAGATTAATGACCATTATGATGCCTAGTATGCAGTTAATAATGAATGGTTTATCTCTATCAATATATTGGATCGGGGCCTATCTTATAAATGGGGCTGTTTTGGAAAATAAACTAGGGATCTTTACTGATATGATTGTTTACTCATCTTATGCCATGCAAGTAGTTATGTCTTTTATGATGTTGATTATGATATTTATTATGCTTCCTAGAGCAGCAGTTTCAATAAATCGTATAAATGAAGTATTGGGAACAGAAGCCAAGATAATAGATGGTGATTTAAGCCGAATCCCCTGGACTATGGGTGAAGTTGAGTTTAAAAATGTTAGCTTTAAATATCCTGATGCAAATGAATATGTTTTACACAATATATCCTTCAAAGCTGAGCCGGGGGAGACAATTGCTTTTATTGGTTCAACGGGTAGCGGAAAATCGACTTTAATAAATCTAATTCCAAGATTTTATGATGCCACAGAAGGTGAAATTCTAATCAATGGGATAAATATCAAGGAATACAAACAAAAAGATTTGCATAATAAAATCGGATATGTACCACAAAAAGCCGTAATATTCTCCGGAACTATAAAATCAAATATCAATTTTGGGGAAAGCAATAGGAAGGAACTTAGTTTAGGAGATATAAAAGAAGCTGCCACTATAGCCCATGCTAGTGAATTCATCGAAAAAATGGAGAATACCTATGATGCTTCAATAGCACAAGGAGGAACCAATTTATCTGGTGGTCAAAAGCAAAGGCTTGCCATAGCTAGAGCCGTAGCTAGAGAACCCGAAATATTAATATTTGATGATTCGTTTTCAGCCTTAGATTATAAAACTGACAGAAAGCTAAGAGAAGATTTAGACAAACAAAAAATAGGTTCAACAACCTTTATAGTAGCACAGAGAATTGGAACCATAAGAAATGCTAATAAAATAATAGTACTTGATGAAGGAGAAATTGTAGGTATGGGGAGTCACTACGAATTAATGAAAGATTGTAAAGTATATCAAGAAATAGCTTATTCACAATTATCAAAGGAGGAAATTGGTTATGATGAGAGGGCCTAGAGGAAATCAACTTATGATATCAAAAGAAAAACATAGATTTGAGGATACATGGGGCAAATTGATTTCATATTCTAAACCATTTTTCCCTGCCATTATTGTGGCTCTTCTTGCTGCAATTGGTGGTGCTATCTTTACCATAATAGGACCTGATAGACTATCAAAAATGACAGATATAATTACAGAAGGCCTAATGACAGGAATAGATATGATAGCCATAAAGAGAATTGCTTTTACACTAGCCGGGTTTTATGCAGTGAGCATCTGCTTGTCTTTTATCCAAGGTTTAATTATGGCAACTGTAACTCAAAAAATATCCAAGGGTTTGAGGGGAGAAATTTCTAGTAAAATCAATAGATTACCCTTAAAGTATTTTGATTCTACTAGTTATGGCGACATACTATCCCGTATAACAAATGATGTAGATACTATTGGGCAAACTCTAAACCGATCTGTAGTAAGCCTTGTATCCGCAGCCACTTTGTTTTTTGGTTCCCTATTTATGATGCTTAAGACCAATTGGATAATGGCCATGGCAGGTATATTTTCTACTATTCTTGGTTTTATGCTTATGGCCATAATTATATCAAAATCACAAAAGTATTTTATAGAGCAACAAGAATATTTGGGATTAATCAATGGACATATAGAAGAAGTATATAATGGTCACAATGTAGTAAAAGTCTATAACGCTAAGAGAAAGCTAAAGAATGAATTCCAAGCTATAAATAAGAAGCTTTATGATAGTGGTTGGAAATCCCAATTTATGTCGGGATTGATGATGCCCTTAATGGGATTTATAGGGAACTTTGGCTATGTGACTGTATCTATTACAGGTGCAACTTTGGCTATGAGGGGTAGCATTTCCTTTGGGGTAATAGTAGCCTTTATGGTTTATATAAGATTATTTACTCAGCCTCTAAATCAGATAGCTCAGGCAGCTACCAATTTACAGTCTACCAGTGCAGCCAGTTATCGTGTGTTTTCCTTCTTGGGAGAAAGGGAATTGGCTGATGAAACTAGCAAAACTGCTGTCTTAGAAAATACAAAGGGAGATATTAATTTTAAAAATGTAGAGTTTGGATATGAAAAGGACAAAAGAATTATAAATAAATTTTCAGCATCTATAAAAGCTGGGCAGAAAATTGCAATAGTAGGACCAACAGGAGCAGGAAAGACTACAATAGTTAATTTATTAATGAGATTTTATGAAACAGATAAAGGCGAAATAGCCATAGATGGTCTACCTATTTCTAAACTTACTAGGAAGAATGTCCATGACTTATTTTGCATGGTACTTCAGGATACTTGGTTATTTGAAGGGACAGTCAAGGAAAACATAGTCTATAGTAAAAAAGATGTTTCAGATGAGGAGGTAATAAAGGTATGTAAGGCAGTAGGGTTAGATCATTTTATAAATACACTTCCTAAGGGATACGAAACTATATTAGATGAAAACGCTAGTATATCTGAGGGGCAAAGACAGTTAATAACTATTGCTAGAGCTATGATAAAAAACTCACCTATACTTATACTGGATGAGGCAACAAGTTCAGTGGATACGAGGACTGAAATTCTAATACAAGAAGCTATGGATAGCTTGATGGAAGGTAGAACCTCATTTATTATAGCCCATAGATTATCTACCATAAGAAATGCTAATTTAATTTTAGTTATGGATAAAGGTGATATTATTGAAAGTGGAACCCACGATGAATTGTTAATGCGTGGTGGATTTTACGCAGAACTCTATAATAGTCAATTTGAAAAAAGTGCATAAAAAATCGTTTGTGTAAAACAGTTGAATAGGAAACCATATCTAAAATATAAATAAATTAGATGGAAAAGAAATATATTTTATAAGGTCTGGAGATTTGTTTGTTGATCTACTGTGATTGAATTGTTAACTAAGGATGGAACTTAATTAAAGTTTAGATTGGGAGGCTTTATTATGTTTGTGTTTATCCTTGGTTACATTAGTACCTCTAATGAAAAAGATTAGGAATAATACAAGAAGAATTAGAGCAGATGATAGGGGAGAGACCGGCCTAAATCCCTTGACGGAGAATACTGCCAACGCAATACCAAGAGCAATTGCCATGCCCCAACCAAAGCCATGTAAAAAGCGAATAGCGATATAGTTTGTTAGATTTCTTTCCTATTTAATGTGTTTGTAGTAATATCTAAAGACTCTAAAAAAGTTTTTTGAATTTTAGGTTTTATTGATTGACCTTTTTCAGTAAGGTATAACTTCCTAAATCTATTGTCCTTAGTACAAGCCCTCTTTTTTATGTATCCCTGCGAAACTAGGCTATTAACCGCTTTAGCAGTAGTAGATTTATCAACCAAGAGAATGTCACTTAGTTCTTTTTGTGTTATTCTTTCTGAATTAGCAATCACATAGAGGTGAAAATATGTTACAAAGAACCATAAAATATATAATAGGATTTTTAGGTTTTATAGTTGGATTTGGTCTATCAATAATTTTAAAAAGAATACTAGTTTCAAAGATATGTTTTAATGGCTGGAGAGGATTAAGCATTCAAGTTGTCATTTCTTTCATTATTGGGCTTACCTTCTACTTGTATTCACAGAAAATAATAGATAGGTGGAGAAAATATATCGGATTACTAGAAAGCAAGATAGAGAAGATTCCTTTAAATGAAATATTATTAGGATCTTTTGGATTAATACTTGGTCTTGTTATTGCAAATCTTTTAAGTAAACCTTTGATCTATATTGATATACCATATATAGCTTTTGTTTTGCAAATTATTTTGTATGGGGGATTAGGCTGCTTAGGAATAAAAGCCATGGCTAGAAAAAAGGAAGATATATTTTCATTAGAAGAAAACTTAAAGGCATATAAAAAATCAGAATCAAAGTCCTACGACAAGGATAGTAGCAACTCTATCCCAAAGATATTAGATACAGGTGCAATTATTGACGGTAGAATATTGGATATATGCAAAACCGGAATTATAGAAGGGCCACTAATTATAGCTGACTTTGTTCTGGAAGAATTACAAAGTATAGCCGACTCCACAGAGGATTTAAAAAGGAATAAAGGAAGGAGGGGTTTAGATATACTCAATGAAATACAGAAGGGAAAAATAAAAGAGTTAGGTATTGAAGTGATTATTAGTTATGAAAAATTTGTTGGTATAGAAGCAACTGATTCAAAGTTATTAGAACTAGCGAGGTTACTGAAAGGAAAAATAATAACAACTGACTATAATTTGAATAAAATTGCTGAAATTCATGGAATAAATGTTTTAAGTATTAATGAATTGGCAAATGCTCTAAAACCGATTGTCTTTCCTGGCGAAGTAATAGAAGCGTATGTTGCTAAAGATGGCAAAGAAAAAGGACAAGGGTTAGCATATTTGGATGATGGAACAATGATTGTAATTGAATCAGGAGGAAATTTTATAGGGGAAACGATAGGCATTACAGTGACATCAGCTTTGCAAACATCTGCAGGAAAAATGATTTTTGCAAAGCCAAGGATGATAGCTGAGTAAATTATAAGAGGGTATTGTATCTATTTATTGTATACTATAATCGGGTAAAAATCACTTTACGTATTCACCAGGTAAAACTATGAAATGTTCTACGACTACACTGCTCATGAATACCCATAAAACATTTCATTTTTTATTTGTCGAAGAATTCAACACTGGCTGAATTATCAGATGTGCAGCCATATATTAAAATGTTTATTCATATCTTAATGCATCAATAGGATCAAGCTGTGCAGCCTTATTAGCAGGGTAATAACCAAAGAAAACTCCAATCGCCATGGAAAAAGCAACTGTTAAAAGTATCGTAGGCAGTGAGAAGGAAGGAGCAGCACCTATAAGCGTGCTTCCTATAGTCCCTAGCAATAGTCCTAAAGCTAATCCTAATACTCCCCCCACAAGAGCAATAATCATGGCTTCAGTTATAAATTGCATACGTATATGGAAGTTTTTAGCCCCCAAGGCCTTTCGAGTACCTATTTCCCTGGTACGTTCTGTAACAGATACCAGCATAATATTCATTACGCCTATGCCACCAACCAGGAGTGATATAGCCGCAATAACCGCAATAGCTATTGATACTGTGGAAAGCATCGAAGAAGCCATCTCAACCATACTGGACATACTCAATGCATTAGCTTCCCATTTGGGGTTTTTATCATAGTATTTAGTAAAAAAGCTATTAATATCATCTGTAAACATATTGGCATCAACATTGGGTTTACTCATAATGGTTACATTTGAATAATTTTTTATATTTTTATCCTGTTTCGCCAGAGTTATAGGAATATACATGGAAGTTTGTGTATCTTTTTCGGAGGAAGTGTTAGCTCCTAAAAACATAGCAGAATCCGTATACTTGTATACACCCACTACTATATATGTCCTTATTCCCTCAGAATCATAGAGCTTTACTTCTTTTTCTAATGGATCAGTATTGTTTCCAAAAATATTTTTGACAAGTTTGTCAGAGACTACAGCCACGCTCTTTCTACCGGCCATGTCGCGGTCGTTTATAAATCTACCGCTGATTATTTCAACATTATTTACAGGCATGTACCCGGGATTAACTCCGTTGACTGAGACATTAGCATAAAGCCTTTTTTCTTTAACCTTACCGGAGCCCACTGATTCACTGAGGCTGATTGCTTCCACTTGATCATTAAACCTCTCCTGAAAGGCTTCAAGCATTTCCATGGTTATTAGGTCTTTGTCTTCGGCGGAAGGCCCCAGACCCATCATGCCGGGAGGGGCATCCCCGGCCCCCGGGAAATCTCCGAATTGATTGTCTTTTTCACGGACATTTACCATAAAATTGTTAGTACCTATACTCTGCATTTCTGTTGTTATAGAAGAAGAAAGTGAATCCCCTACTGATATTATTGCTATTACTGATGCAATACCTATGATTATACCCAGCATGGTAAGAAATGCCCTGATTTTGTTTGCACGCAAGCTTTCCAAAGCTAATAACAGATTTTCTTTAAAAAACATTCTTTTTCACCTCAATTTCCATTTAAGGGGGCGGAAGCATTTGGTACATCACTTAATATTCTGCCATCCCGGATTGTGATAATTCGCTGCGCCATTTGAGCAACTTCCATATTGTGAGTAATAACTAAAACAGTTTTTTTTCTTTTCTTCATGAACTTTTTTAAATATATTCATTACCATATCGCCGGTTTTAGAATCAAGAGCACCGGTAGGTTCATCAGCAAGTATTAAAGATGGGTTATTGGCCAGAGAACGGGCGATGGCAACTCTTTGTTTTTGACCGCCTGAAAGCTCATTTGGCAGGTGGTGAGCTCTATCGCTCATCTCTACCAGTTCAAGGAGTTTTTTTGCGCGTATGATTCGTTCTTTTGCACGTACTCCTACATACAGCATAGGCAATTCCACATTTTTCAAGGCACTTGAACGTCCCATCAAATTAAAGGATTGAAAAACAAATCCTATCTTTTTTCCTCTAATATCTGAAAGCTCGTTTTGGGTCATACTATGAATAGGAACATTATCAATAGAGTATTTTCCGGATGTAGGACGGTCGAGGGCACCTATTATATTCATAAAGGTTGACTTACCGGAGCCTGATGCCCCCACAAGTGCAACGAATTCACCATCTTTGATTTTCAAATTTATATTATCCAGCACGAGCAATTCATTAGGTGTATTAATAAAATATTTTTTTACCAGGTCCTTTACTTCAATCATTTGTGTCCTCCCTATTTCGATTCTTTGGCATTGTTATTAGGCTTAACCAACACATTCATGCCATCTTCCAAGTCTAAAGAGCTGACTTCTACATACATATCTGTTTCCATTCCTGTTTGGACCTGTATCTTTCTATAAACATTTTGAGGATTGTCATCGTTTTGTATTATTTCAAGCACGTTTATCCACGTACTGCCGTCTTCTTCTGTAACTATAGCATCATAGGGCACTGAATAAATATTTTTCTTTTCATTCAGCTTAATAGTCAACCGCACATTCATGCCAATTTTTATTATTGGATCCTTATCGATCATTGTAATTTCAGTATCAAACTGAACATTGGATGAAGAGACTGTGCTTCCACTAGAATTCTTGATTGCTGTTGGTGCAATTTTTGTAACAGTACCCATGAATTGCTTGTCTCCTGTGCTGTCGGCCTTAATGACAACCTCTTGTCCGGGACTAATTAAACCTATATCGTATTCCCCTATCGCTGTGGATACAATTAAATTTTCCGTATCCTCAATAACAAACAGTATACCAGTGGCAGAACCGTTTTCTTTTGCGTTCACCATTGTAACTGTTCCATCTATTGGTGCTATTATTTTTGCATCACTTAGTGCTTTCTTTTGCCTTTCAAGTGCTACTTTTTGAATCTCAATATTGTTATTTGTAGTGGCTGTATTTTTACTTTCTGTGTTTTCAAGAGAAACCAAAGCACTATCATAGGAAAGCTGTGCCCTTTTCAACACCGATTCGGCTTGTGATAACTCATTTTGTGAACTTGCACCGTATTCTGAAAGAGCCTTTATTTGATTATAGTTTTCTTGAGCATTTTTAAGTTCTAAGATAGCTAATTCAACATTATTTGATGCATTTTGCAAATTATATTTATTAGACAAATCCTCATTATTTCTTGATGCTTCAGCATTCTTTATATTTAACTCAGTCTGCTTTATATCAAATTCCAAGGAAGTTGTATCAAGCCGGGCAAGGATATCACCTGCCTTAACTTTATCTCCAACCTGAAAATTAACTTTTTTTATTGGGTAGTTCGTTACCTTCGAATACACATTTTCTATAGTTCTGCTCATAACTGTACCGGATACAAGGATAGAGTCTAAAAGATCAGTCTTTTTTAATACAAAGGTCTGTGTGGCTATGGCCTCTTCAGCTCTTGATGAAAATGGCTTCCATATCAAAACTACTGCTAAAACTGCAATTATTATAGTACCGCTTATTATAATTTTCTTTTTCATATCTCATTTACTCCTATTCCATTTGATGTTTGATACTAACATCATAAAGGATTAATATAAACTCAATATGAATAAATAAGAAATATTTTAGAATATTAAAAAAAGGCCTCGCGGTGCCATGAAGTGGACTATTTTATGAAACAAAAGCATAGTACGAATTAAAAAAGATGCCGGACACGGTTTATATAGAGCGGTTCCGCCATCTTTTGAATTTCACTATTGACAGAAATGGAGAACAGCTATATAATTGAAATATAGGGTACCTCCCTACCGTATTGGAAGTTGGAAGTTGGAAAGGAATCTTTACTTATGAAAAGTGTAGATTTTAAAGTAACAGGTATGACATGAGCGGCTTGTGTCAGAACAGTTGAGAAGACTGTAGGCAAATTAAAAGGCGTAGAAGAAGCTAATGTAAATTTAGCTGTTGAACAGTTAAGTGTTAGAATGGATGAAGGGCTTATTTCGCCAAAGGATATAGAAGAAGCAATATCTAAGGCAGGTTATAAAGCTGAAGAAATAAAGGAAACCAAAAAGGTAACAATACCTATTGAAGGGATGACCTGCGCGGCATGCGTAAGGGCTGTTGAAAGAGCACTAAAAAAGCTCCCGGGAATATCCGAAGCTCAGGTGAATCTAGCTACGGAAAAGGCATCAGTAGAATATGACAGTAGTATGATAAGGCTTTCTGAAATAAAACAAGCCATCAATAATGCAGGCTATAAAGCCTTAGATATAGAAAAAGAAGCAGATATAGATGAAGACAAGGTACGTAAAGAAAAAGAAATTAAGACAATGTGGACAAAGTTTATATTTTCCGCAGCCTTTGGAATACCATTATTGTATCTGGCTATGGGACCTATGGTAGGCTTGCCGGTGCCAAATGTACTAAATCCGGATATTAATCCCTTAGCTTTTGCGCTGACCCAACTTTTCCTTGCGATACCCGTTGTAATTGCAGGGTATAAATTTTATACAATAGGTTTTTCTTCACTTTTCAGAGGAAGCCCGAATATGGATTCACTTGTGGCCTTGGGAACGTCTGCCGCTATTTTATATGGGCTTTTTGCTGTTTATAAAATAAGCCAAGGGGAGGTTCATTATGCCCATGATCTTTATTTTGAATCTGCGGCTATAATAATTACTTTAATTTCTTTGGGTAAGACTTTGGAAATGGTATCGAAAGGTAAAACCTCAGAAGCTATAAAAAAGCTTATGGGTCTTGCGCCAAAGACCGCTGTAGTAATACATGACGGTGTAGAGATAGAAATTCCCATAGAAGAGGTTGAAGTCCATGACATAATAATTGTGAAGCCGGGAGAGAAGATACCTGTAGACGGGGTGGTTGTTGATGGTTATACATCTATTGATGAATCAATGCTTACAGGGGAGAGCATACCTGTGGAAAAAACAACCGGCGACAGGGTTACCGGTGGAAGCATTAACAAAAATGGAAGCATTAGATTTAAAGCAGAGAAGGTAGGCAAAGATACTGCTTTAGCACAAATCATTAAACTTATGGAAGATGCTCAAGGATCTAAGGCTCCTATTGCAAAGATGGCGGATATAGTATCCGGTTATTTTGTGCCCATTGTTATGACTATTGCCTTAATTGCAGGGGTTATATGGTATATCAGTGGTGAAAGCCTGGTCTTTGCGATGTCGATATTTATCTCCGTGTTAGTAATAGCATGCCCCTGTGCCCTCGGACTTGCAACACCTACAGCTATAATGGTAGGTACAGGTAAAGGTGCGGACTATGGGGTTTTAATTAAAAGCGGGGAAGCTTTGGAAATAGCCCATAAAATAAATACAGTAGTTTTGGATAAAACAGGAACCATAACTGAAGGCAAGCCACAAGTTACTGATATTGTAACCTATGATGGTTTTGATAAAGGGGAGTTGTTGGCTTTGTCGGCATCAGCGGAAAAGGGCTCTGAGCACCCTTTAGGAGAGGCTATCGTTAAAGAAGCTGAGAATCAGAACATTGCGCCCCTTGATGTTAATAGCTTTAATGCTATTCCGGGGCATGGTATAGAGGCGATTATTGATAATAAGAAAATCCTTATGGGAAATTTGAAATTGATGAATGATAGGGGACTTGATATAGAAAAATTTAATGACGATGCAGAAAGACTTGCAAAAGAAGGAAAAACTCCTATGTATATAGGCGTAGAAGGGGAGATAGCAGGTATAATAGCAGTTGCTGATATAGTTAAGGAAAGCAGTGAAAAAGCAATAAGCAATTTACATTCCATGGGCATCGAGGTTGTAATGATTACCGGAGATAATGAGAAAACTGCGGAAGCTATAGCTAAGCAAGTTGGCATAGATAGGGCTTTAGCGGAAGTTTTACCTCAAGATAAAGCAGAGCAAATCAGCATATTGCAAGAAGAAGGGAAAAAGGTTGCTATGGTGGGTGATGGCATAAATGATGCACCTGCCCTAGCTCAAGCAGATATAGGGATAGCAATAGGTTCCGGTACGGATGTTGCTATGGAATCGGCAGATATTGTTCTTATGAGAAGCGATTTATTGGATGTAGCAACAGCAATAAAGCTTAGCAAGAGCACTATTAGGAATATTAAACAAAACCTATTCTGGGCATTTTTTTACAATACAATAGGTATACCCGTAGCAGCAGGCTTATTATACGCCTTTGGTGGGCCTAAACTCAATCCTATGATAGCTGCCGCTGCCATGTCATTTAGCTCGGTATCAGTGGTCAGTAACGCATTGAGACTTAAGGGTTTTAAGCCATAATATAACCATTATCATAAAGGCACGATATGAAGGATGTTTCCATCTAATCATAAGCAACATCCCAACACCGTCATTCTGAGGCTTTAGCCGAAGAATCCTTCTATCAGAGGGTAAGACTCTTCGCTTTGCTCAGAGTGACAGTAGGGGAAGGTCAGAATGACAACATCTCAACACCGTCATTCTGAGGCCTTAGTCGAAAAATCTTGAACACCAAGGTACACTTTAATAGAAAATTTAATTTTATAATATAAAAATTAAACGGGAGGCGGATTAAATGAAAAAAGAATTAAAAATCGAAGGTATGAGCTGCGGACACTGTGTGATGCATGTAGAGAATGCATTAAAAGAAATAGAAGAGGTTGAGGATGTTAAAGTAAGCCTAGATGATAAAAATGCCATACTAGTATTAAAATCTGATGTAGAAGATAATAAATTAAAAGAAGCTGTTGAGGAAGCGGGATATGATGTAGTAGATATAAAGGATATCTAGGTGATAAAAATGAAATGTGGTAAACATGTTGAGCGTAATGAAAAATTGAGAAAAGATTTGATAAATCGTCTTAATCGTATTGAAGGACAGATGAGAGGCATCAAAGGCATGGTAGAGGATGACATATACTGCGATGATATTTTAAATCAAGTGGCCTCTGCACAAGCAGCATTAAGATCTTTTAGCAAAGTATTGTTGGAAAGTCATATGAAAAGCTGTATTATAAATAGCATTGAACACGGTGAGACGGAAATCATAGACGAACTGTTAAAAACTATGGGAAAACTGATGAAATAATTTAATAACGAAGTAGCAGATAGAAGCCTTCATTAATAGATTATAGTAAGAAAATATAAATTTTAATGGGGGTTTTTATTATGATGTATAATAGACCTAGTTTTCCTATTTGACATTTTCACTTTTATTATGATAGATTATATAAGACAATTATATTATATAATATAAGTAGAATGTTAAGGGGTGGTTTTATGACGGAAAATGTAAGATGTGATTCAAATCCAAATAAGATTGATAAATTTGTTGAGAATAAAAAAATTAATTGTAGAAAACTTGTATATAATAAGAAGCTTTCTGGTAAATTTAAACTATATTTAAACGATAAAATGGCCTACAATAGGGCTTTTGATTTACTATCTAGAAAAGTATATATACATCATTAAAAATAGGTTTACGAACCTATTTTTTTTAAATCATTTCTTTGTATCAAATTTCCTGCAATACATAATTTGATTTGTGCAAAACTATTATTATTAATGTTTAAACAATTTATAAAGGAGATTCATTTTAATGAAGAAAAATAATATTTTTCTTATGGGTTTTTTTATAATTTTTTTTGTATGTTGTTTTTTTATAAAACATGTTCATGGGGTAGACGGAGAGAATTCTGTAGACGAGGAATTATTAAAAAAACATGTACAAAAAGTATATGAAGTGAAATGCAGAGGTATGATTACAGGTGATTGGAAAGAATTAAAGCAATATTATGATACTAGTAAAAAATATGCGCAGTGGTCTTATGAACATGAGGCTAAAAGGATAAAATATCTATCAGATTGGGTTGATAATAGAGGGGCAAGATTTACCAATATCAAATCAATAATAGATTTGAAAAGAGTTAGAAAAAGAGATGACATGTATCTATTATCAATTACTGAGGTTTGTCAATTTGATTATATTTATAATGATGATATAGAAGGA
This sequence comes from uncultured Clostridiaceae bacterium, assembly GCA_964468275.1. Classification (GTDB taxonomy): domain Bacteria; phylum Bacillota; class Clostridia; order Lutisporales; family Lutisporaceae; genus JAAYKT01. Next base: position 2,807 of record CAYXUX010000033.1, on the reverse strand, counting down.
CAAAAAAACAGTTTTGAAGTCACATTACAACATAGCGTAGGGATGGTAAATAAAGATGGGCGATGGTTGATAAGCAGAGATTGGTATACTGATTGTTTTTTAAATGCTCTAGGTCCATACAGCGGAATTTATATCGGTAAAAATGATGATGAAATTTTGGAAGGATTAAAAGCTGTGAAAGCAGTTAATCTGGACGGGGTAAAGTACGATAGGCAAAAAGCAGTCCAATATGCTGATAAATACTATTCTAAGTATAATGCAAAGTATAAAGATTGCAACGGAATAGGAGGCGATTGCACTAACTATGTATCCCAATGTATAGGAGATAAGGAAGAAGGTGGCAGTATTGCCTTTGATGGTACTTGGTTCTGCGTTTATCCCAAGCATGGGGGAAGGGCAGAGGGGAGTAGGGCCTTTGTCAATACAGATGCTTTTAAAGGATATTTAGTATATAGCGGTAGAGGTAGGGTCATTAAAAGAGGAAATTTTGAAGAAGTTGCAAAACAATCAAATGAATATCCCATTGGGGCTGCCGGACTGTTGCAAATAGGTGACTTAATATGTTATGAGGTGAAAGGTCAGATTGACCATTTTTCTATTGTCACGGCTAAGGACTCAAAGGGATACCCTATGATTAATTCTCATACCGTAGAGCGTTATCATGTGCCTTTTGATTTGGGTTGGGGCGGAAAAAATATAAAATTTCATCTTATTAAAATAGTGTTTTAAGATTAGAGAAATTCATCCTAAGGTTTAGCCAAAGGATTTTTCTATTGAAACAAAAGACTCTTCGCTGTCGCTCAGAGTGACAGTAATGAAGTGAGGGTGCCAGTAATGAGTTAAGAGTAACAATAATGAAGTGGGTGTGCCAGTAATGAATTCAAAATGATAGTGAGAATTATAGGGAAATGGCATAATATTTTTGATAATGTTGCAAATAATAAATTAAGCAAATTGAAAGGAAGGTGAACCAGTGGGGAAAAAGTTAACTCCGGAGCAGGAGAACTATAAAGATTTTTCTAAAAAAAGGGAGCCTAAAAGGCCTGTATTCAAAAATTGTATTAAGGCATTTATAGTCGGTGGTCTTATCTGTGTATTAGGTCAATTTTTTCAAACTATATATATAAAATATTTCGGTTTTACGGAAAAAACTGCCGCAAGTCCTACATCTGCAACTTTGATAATCATATCAGTGTTGCTTACCGGATTGGGAGTATATGATAAAATAGCGCAGTGGGCCGGTGCGGGGACAGCTGTTCCAATAACGGGATTTGCCAACACCATGGCTTCCGCTGCCATCGAACATAGAAGTGAAGGCTATGTTTTGGGAGTTGGAGGCAATATGTTTAAAATAAGCGGGCCCGTTATAGTATTTGGCGTTTTTTCAGCATTTATAATTTCTATTATCAAACTAGTATTTAATTTGTTTGGAGGTTAATAAATGGTAAAAGGCAAGCAAAGTTTTATATTCGATGCAGGAGTTCATATTTTATCCGCATCTACGGTGGTGGGGCCTTTCGAGGGTAAAGGACCGCTATCGGATGATTTTGATATAATACATGATGATATTTGGATGAATCAAGGTAGTTTTGAAAAAGCGGAAAAAATAATGCTTGAGGAAGCAGCTTTAAAGACAATAGAAAAGGCAGGTATAAAAAAAGAAGATATTAATCTTTTTATATCCGGAGATTTACTTAGTCAGATAATATCAAGCAATTTTGCCGCTAGGACTATAGGGTCTCCGTATATAGGAATATATAGTGCTTGTTCCGGTTCTATGGAGAGTCTGCTATTGGCTGCATTAATAATGGAAGGTAATGACATTCCCTATATATTAACAGGAACATCCAGTCATAATGCTTCCGCTGAAAAGCAATTTAGATATCCCACAGAATACGGTTCGCAAAAACCTCCTACAGCGCAATGGACTGTTACAGGTGCTGGTACCTGCTTATTGACGAAAATGTTTCAAGGTCCTAAAGTCGTTTCTGCCACTATAGGTAAGATAGTTGATATGGGTATAAGTGACCCATTTAATATGGGCTCTGCTATGGCACCGGCGGCGGCAGATACTATATATACACACTTTCAAGACATGGGTATAACTCCGGATTATTATGATATCATTGCAACAGGAGATTTAGGCAATGTTGGACATAAAATATGTAAAGATTTGTTGAAAGACAAAGGATTGGAAATGCCAGAACATATTTTTACCGATTGTGGGATACTTATTTATGGAGATAATCAAAAAGTCCAAGCAGGCGGAAGCGGCTGTGCTTGCTCAGCAGTAGTTACTTTTGGACATTTTCTTAATAGAATGAAAAGAAATGAGATAAGTAAAATTCTTATAGTTGCTACAGGGGCTCTTCATTCACCTCTTTCGTATCAGCAAAAAGAATCAATACCGGGTATAGCCCACGGAGTATCAATCGAAATGTAAGGAGTGTAATAATTGGATAAATTTATTTGGGCTTTTATAATAGGTGGACTAATATGTGTAATCGGTCAGATTATGATGGATGTATTTGCATTAACTCCCGCCCACACTATGAGCACTTTAGTTGTAGCTGGAGCTATATTAGGCGGTTTAAGCCTGTATGAACCTTTAATAAAATTTGCAGGTGCCGGGGCTACAGTACCCATAAGTAGTTTTGGTAATTCCCTGCTAAAGGGCGCATTTACAGAGCTAGAGAAGGATGGACCAATAGGAATACTTACCGGAATTTTTGAATTGACCAGTTCTGGGATATCATCTGCAATAATCTTCGGATTTATGGCTTCTTTGATATTTAAACCTAAAGGAT
>CAYXUX010000032.1:17177-18326 GCA_964468275.1 uncultured Clostridiaceae bacterium | reverse complement strand
TTTGATGCAAAAGCCATAGAATTAACATCTTATGCTTTGTTTTTTTATGCTATTGGTATGGTTGGCTTTGGTTTAAGAGAGGTGTTGTCTAGGGGGTTTTATTCCCTACAGGATACTAGAACACCTATGGTAAACGCTTTTATTGCCATGGTTATGAATATCGTGCTTAATATAATATTATCAAGATTTTTGGGTATCGGGGGGTTGGCTTTAGCCACAAGTATTTCAGCTTTATTTTGCACCGTACTTTTATTTATAAGCTTAAAAAGAAAAGTCGGTTCTATTGGAATGAGAGAAATCAATATTTCTTTATTTAAGATTTTAATTTCATCTTTGTTAATGGGGTTTATAGCCAAATACATATACAATATTTTAATCAATAACCTGGATTATAAAATTTCACTTCTTGCCTCAATGGGAATAGGTGGCCTTATATATCTAGCTTCTATTTACGTAATGAGAATAGAAGATGTAGACAATTTGGTCAGAGAAATCAAGGAATGGATAATGAGAAGGAAGAATATCTAGTTTGAATGAAAGATTGCAGTATGATATTATGTTGTATAAACATAACAGACTATAGCTTATGGGAAGGAGAACCTCATGAATAAAAGGTATAAGAACAAATCTGCAAAAGTAAGGAAAATAAGATTTATAGTGATACTGGTTTTTATAATAGTCCTGGGGAAGTTTGTCTATTCAGGTATTAGCCATAATATTAAAGGGTTTTGGGGTATACCCGAAGAACCTATTGTAGAAATTGAAACGGAGCCAATAGAAGAAGAGGAAAAACCTATAGAAGTAACAATTAAAATCAGTGCTATTGGAGATACCGCTTTAGGAAGAGATTACAGATTTGCTCACAAGAATTCCATGGATGAAGTTTTCGAAAAAAATAATGAAGACTATAGCTATTTCTTTTCCAAAGTAGCCTATTTATTCGAGGATTCCGATATAACAATTGCAAACCTTGAAAATGCTTTTACATTGGAAGATGTAAAAGCGGAAAAATATGATTATGGCAATAATTATTGGTTTAAGGGAGATCCCAAGTATGCCCAAGTATTGGTTGAAGCCGGGATTGACGTTGTTTCCTTATCAAATAACCATACATATGATTTTGGACAAAAAGGCTACGATGATACAAAA
>CAYXUX010000032.1:15698-17077 GCA_964468275.1 uncultured Clostridiaceae bacterium | reverse complement strand
AATCAATTGCAAAGGGATTTAGGTTATCTAGCAATTGATTGCGGTGCAGATTTAATAATAGGAACCCATCCTCATGTTATACAAGGAATTGAAAAGTATAATGGGAAATACATCATATATAGCTTAGGTAATTTCTGCTTTGGCGGTAATAAAAACCCGCCGGATTATGATACTTTTATCTATCAACAAGAAATGGTATTTGAAATATTTGAAGGGAATAAGACTTTATTGGAAATTAAGGAACCGGACTATATACCTTGTTATCTTTCCGGTACAAAAGGACTTAACAATTATCAGCCGGTACTTGCTAAAGGCAGCGAAATACCTCGAATTTTAAACAAAATAAATAAGTATTCCATATACAAAATGCCGGAAGAAAGGATATTAGAAAAGTCTAAGGCACAGCTTATTGATTTGGAAGGTTATATTCCCAATATCATAATTGACCTGAAATATGGTTCAACGGATAATGTGACAGGAGAAGTACTATATGATGATGATTATAAAGCAACATTAAGGAGAGAAACCGCAGAAAAATTAAAGGCTGCAAACGAAATTTTTAACAATGACGGTTACAAAGTTAAGGTATGGGATGGTTATAGACCGGCTTATGTACAGCAAAGGTTGTGGGATAATGTAGATGAGGCCAGTAAAATTTATTTCATGAACCCAAAACTGGGATCAAACCATACTCGAGGTTGTGCTGTTGATGTTACTTTAACGGATTGGAATGGTGTAGAAATAGATATGCCAAGCGGTTTTGATGATTTAACAGGAAAAGCTACCAGGAAATACACCTATGCCACCGCCGCACAAAAAGCAAATGCTCAATACCTTGAGAAAGTGATGAGGCAAGCGGGCTTCAATATTATAAATACTGAATGGTGGCATTTTGATGATTCCGATCATAAACTATATGACTTGATTGATTAGAGGCAGCGCCATCACTCTCTTGTGATGGCAGCTTCTTTTTCTTTATTATATTCATTTAAGTATTGTATAACGAAATCCACATCGGAAGGGCAGGGTACATACTCTCTGCCTATTTTTTGTCTTGTCTCTCTGCCTTTACCCGTTAGTAATACCACCGTATTAGGCTTTGAGGAAAATATTGAGGCTTTTATTGCCGCGCCCCTGTCTTCAATTATTTGATAATTATTATGATGCTTTTTAACATGCTCCGCTATATCCTTACAAATGTTTACCACAGGTTCTTCTCCCGGATCTTCTTCCGTCAGTATTATTTCATGAGAATATTGTCCTGCCAACAAGCCTAAATCTTCCCTTCTTGTAAAAGCTTTTCCTCCGGGACAGCCAAAAACCGTCACGATATTTCTACCCTCATATTCTTCTTTTGTTGATTCATATAACTTTGTAAA
>CAYXUX010000032.1:13981-15598 GCA_964468275.1 uncultured Clostridiaceae bacterium | reverse complement strand
TCACTAAATCCGAAGGTTATAAGGTTTTTAGAATCCTGCGCTGCTTCTAAAACCCTTGAGATATTATCTGACTCCAGATTGACACAAGCATATTTGCATTGTTTGAAAAATTTAAGCTTTGAAGAAAAATAGTCTTCAAAATCTGAATGCTCAATAGGGCTGATATGATCTTCGCTAATATTTAAAAACACTCCCACATCAAAAAGCACGTCAAAAAGTCTTCCGTATTTTAAGGCTTGGCTTGATACTTCTGTAACCATATACGTGATATCGCTTTTGAGGGCATTGTTATAATGCTCCTGTAAATCAAAGGATTCGGGAGTCGTTATATGGGACTCTTCATTAATTATTCCGTCATAGGTATCAATGGATGAAATTATTCCTGCCAATGATTTTTTTAAATAATTCATATATTCATCTAATATGTATTTTATGTAATAGGAGGTGGTTGATTTGCCCTTGGTACCCGATACCCCAACAAGTTTCATGTCTTTCCATGGATAATTAAAATAGATATTGGACACAAGGGATAAGGCTTTTTGTATATCATTTACTACAATGCAAGGAATATTTTTATGATAATCTGTCTCACTTATATATGCTATTGCACCTTTACTTATAGCCATATCCAAGTAATCTTCTTTAAAGGCCTTGCCTTTACACACAAATAAGGTGTTTTTCGTAACTTTATTGGAATTATAGGTTAAATTATCTATGTATTTATTTTTTGTTTCGTCCATATTATCCTTTGTAACATATAAGCCTTTTTCTTTGATTTCTAATAAATACTTTCCTAAAGTATATTTCTCCAAAGTTTATCACTCCTTTATTCTTCTGTTATGTGAAATTCAATAATATTTTTTAAATTTATAATACTGGCTGACATGAGATTTCAATAAAAACAGTAGTCTTTTAATATTATTGTCGCCCTTTAAAAATAAAGGATTGACAACCTTGCCTTGACTTACCAACTTTCTGATTTTGGCGACTTGGCTTTCATCCTTAACATATTTATATCCTATATTTATAGGTACAACTGTCCACAGCTTTACGACATTAGCAATGGTAAACCCAGTTTCTTTATTGTAGATATAGTCATCAACTATATATCTAGCAATATTATTGCCGGCACCGGTGACATAGTAATTGCTGCGGCCTTGTCTTAAATTTACTTCCAAAACTTTAAATTTATTATCTCTATAATCATATTTAACATCAAAAGTTGCGAACCCTTCATAACCGATGTTTTCTAAAAAGGTTTTCAGCATTAATGATAGCTCTTCATTATATTCATTGATTTGCATTGCGCTGTTGCCTATACCGTGAGGGGTGCGTTCCTCTAACATTACCCGTGCCAAGGACATCATCTTTACTTTTTTATCTTTACCGGAAAATGTTATCATTATTCTCAGATTAGTGTCTTCTCCGGGAATAAATTCCTGAATTATTAAACTATCATTGTAACCGGCTGTATATATGGACTCTAAAACTGGTTTTAACTCCGATAACTCATAAAGCTTATATACCTTTTTTTGCCCTGCAAATTCGTGTTCCCAATAACTGATGCTATTTGACGGCTTGATAATAATAGGGAATTCAAAAGGCGGTATATAATTG
>CAYXUX010000032.1:10324-13881 GCA_964468275.1 uncultured Clostridiaceae bacterium | reverse complement strand
TCGTATATATCACATTTTGAATCAATTGCCCATTTAATCATATTCCACTGAAGTTGATAGTTAGGCATGAAATTTCTATATTGATTGCTGCTGGCACCATATAAATACCAACATTTATTACCGTATAGGATGGCAATCGTACCGGAAATAGCTTTATCATCATAATAAGCCAAAAATAATCTGACATGCTCAGGTCCCAACATATCATAAACGGATTCATAGTATTCCTTTGGTCTTATTAAAAATTTATCTCTTATACCCGTCTCAACCATTAATTTGTGAAACACAGCAATATCATCTCTGGTACCGACTTTTGTTTCTATACCTTTTCTATATGAAAGCCTTATATTGTATCTGGTTTTATGGTGAAAATCTTTCATAATTTCATCTTCTGTTTTATTCTTTAAATCCAACCGAAATACAAATCGCGGCTGTATTCCCTCATAATTTCTAAGGCCTCTGCTTACTTTAAATCCTAGACTTTTAACCATTTCTTCAAATTTGGTATCCTCTATTTCTATATCCGGGTCCATTTTTAATGCATAGGATTTATGTTTTTTTGCCAATACTTTAGTTTTGTCCAAGAGCCTTTTTAAAGTGTCCTTGTCATGGGGGTCGCATACGGGGCCCCTGGGACAATACATCATAGTATAGCCAAGAATCGGAACTTTTCTGATTAGCAGACTCATAGAGCCTATAATTACATCATCTTCATCTTCAACAGTTACTATTTCATTTATCCATTCCGATTTAATTTTTGCCCATTCTTTGGATTGCATAAAATGCCCTTTGGGATGATTTTGCAAAAATGCATCATATTTTTCCATTGTATTTATTTTCAAAATTATTCCTCCTATGTATTATGGATAAAATGTAGTATAATATTCGTAAGCCTTATAATCATTATGACAGAGAAAATTATTTTTTCAAGAAGTTGAAAAAATAAAAATTAGTATTGCATTTTTATAAATTAGGGGTTATAATATAATTTAATATTTAAATGAATATCAAAACCGTTGAAGAGGAATAGTAAATAGGCGATTTGGTTAAGAGAGCCGGCGATTGGTGAGAGTCGGTACCGAACCTGTTGAATCCACCTTGGAGGGATTGCGATGAGCAAAAGGTAAAGCAGGCCTTATACTGCGATAAAGAGGACTATTATGTCAATTTGGGTGGCAACGCGGAAGTAAGCCTTTCGTCCCTGTTTGGGGATGAAAGACTTTTTTAGTTTAAAGCAGTTTAAAAATAAATAATAAAACCGTTGAAGAGGAATAGTAAATAGTCAATTTGGTTAAGAGAGCCGGCGGCAGGTGAAAGCCGGTACCGAACCTGTTGAATCCACCTTGGAGGGATTGCGATGAGCAAAAGGTAAAGCAGGCCTTATACTGCGATAAAGAGGACTATTATGTCAATTTGGGTGGCAACGCGGAAGTAAGCCTTTCGTCCCTGTTTGGGGATGAAAGGCTTTTTATATTTTAATACTAGAACTAGAAAGAAGAGGATAACATGCATAAGAAACTATTCATACCGGGACCAATTGATGTTAAAAAAGATGTACTGGAACGGATGTCAAGGCCTATGATTGGCCATCGCTCAAAGGATGCATCAGCCCTTCAAAGAAGCATAAGTAGGAAGCTGCAGGAAGTTTTCTACACGAAGGAGGGGATTTTGCTCTCTGCTTCATCAGGGACCGGACTGATGGAAGGAGCGATAAGGTCATGTACTGTGGGAAGAGCAGCTGTTTTTTCCATAGGAGCTTTTGGGGAGAGATGGTATAAGATAGCTATATCTAACAATGTAGCTGCGGATATATATAGGGTTGATAAAGGTGATATAATTACTCCTGAAATGGTGGAAGAGGTTTTGAGAACAGGAAAATATAATTTAGTTACTATAACTCATAACGAGACATCCACCGGAGTTATGAATCCTTTAGAGGAAATATCCCAAGTGCTAAGAAAGTTTCCGGAAGTGGTATTTTGTGTAGATGCCGTGTCTTCAATGGGAGGTACAAAAATAGAAGTAGATAAATTGGGTATAGACATTTGTATAACCTCAACCCAGAAATGCTTTGGATTGCCTCCGGGAATGGCAATGGCTTCGATATCACAAAAGGCGATAGAAGCTGCTAAGAACGTGAAGAGCAGGGGCTATTACTTGGATTTATTAGAATTATATAATTATATTCAAAAAAAAGATTATCAATATCCTTCGACACCGGCTTTATCTATAATGTATGCAATGGATTATCAACTGGATAAGATTCTCGAAGAGGGTTTGGAAAGTAGATATAAAAGACATCTGGATATGGCGCAGTGTGTTAGAGATTGGGCAAAAAAGAATTTTGAATTGTTTCCAAAGGAAGAATACGCCTCAAATACAGTAACCGCCATAAAAAATACAAAAGGAATTGATATATCATGGCTAAATAGGAAATTAGGTGAAAAAGGATATCAAATATCCAATGGATATGGTGATTTGAAAGATAAAACCTTTAGAATCTCTCACATGGGGGACTATACCTTGGAGGATGTAGAGGGATTGTTAGAGACAATTTCAGGATTATTACCCTGAGCTTCCCTTATTGTCACTCTGAGCGAAGGGAAGAGTCTCCGATGAGAAGCGAAATATGGGAAGTGAGAAGTGGGAATACAGGGTATTCCTTTAGGGTCTAAGATTCTTCGTCGCTAGGCTCCTCAGAATGACAATGCCGCTATACCTTAGGATGGCAGGTATTATTAAAGAAGCGTTGTAATGACAATCTCAGGATTATTACTCTGAACTTCCCTTATTGTCACTCTGAGCGAAGGGAAGAGTCTTCGATGAGAAGTGGGAATTGAGAAACAGAAAATGAAAGGAGAATTAAAAATGCAACGAATATTAGTAACAGATGGAATAGAAAAAGCAGCCTTAGGGAAATTAACCGAAATGAAATTTGAAGTAATAGAAAAGCATTTCGATGAAACAGAATTAATTAACGAAATTAAAAATTTTGATATATTAATAGTGCGTTCTGCAACTAAAGTAAATAAGGCCGTTATTGATGCTGCTGCGGAAACTAAAAGGCTAAAGCTTATAATCAGAGGAGGTGTTGGTGTAGATAATATTGATGTAGATTATGCGAAAACAAAGGGAATAAGAGTGAGGAATACACCGAATGCCAGCAGCTCATCCGTAGCCGAGCTTGTAATAGGTCATATATTTACTATGGCCAGATTTATACATTGTGCAAACCTATCCATGAGAAGAGGAGAATGGAATAAGAACCTATATAAAGGAATTGAAATCAACGGTAAAACATTGGGGGTTATAGGATTTGGTCGTATTGGCAGAGAAACGGCAAAAAAAGCAAAGGCCCTCGGTATGAAGGTTAAGTTTTTTGATATCACAGGACCTATGTTGGGAAATAAAAGCTATAAATATTGCAGCTTAGACGAAATATTGACTACATCGGATTTCATATCCTTGCATGTACCCTTTAACAGCGGAGAAAAAGCCGTAATAGGAGCAGAAGAAATCAATAAAATGAAGCACGGGGCATATTTGATAAACTGTGC
>CAYXUX010000032.1:0-10224 GCA_964468275.1 uncultured Clostridiaceae bacterium | reverse complement strand
AGTGAAGAAGCGAGGAGAAAGGTTGTAAAAAACCCTTACTCCTTTCTTCATGTTGATAAGGCGGAAATCGATTTGCCTCGGGATATAGATTTATACGATGAAAAGGTATATATAAAAGCCGGGGAAAATCTAAAAAACATGATTAACAATGGAACACTGATAAAGGATGAAGAAGCAAATCTATATATCTATAGGCAGATAATGGATTCTCATATCCAGACAGGCTTGGTGGGTTGTGTTTCTATAGATGATTATATTGATGGAAATATAAAAAAGCATGAAGATACCAGAGAGGATAAAGAAGAGGACAGGATAAACCATGTTAGGTACTGTAATGCAAATACGGGTCCAATATTTTTAGCCTATAAAGAAAAGGCTGATATAAGCGTAATTATAGAGAAATGGACCATGAAGCATAAGCCTGTCTATGATTTTATTGCATCAGACGGAATAAAGCATACTCTGTGGGTAATAGATGACAGTGAAACAATAGGGCTGTTAACTGAGCATTTCAAATCCATAGATTCCTTATATATAGCAGATGGGCACCATAGAACCGCATCCGCTGTGGAAGTCGGCAAGATGAAAAGAGCGGAGAATCCGGATTACTCCGGTGATGAAGAATTTAACTTTTTCTTAGGAGTTGTATTCCCTCATAGCGATTTAAAAATAATGGATTATAATAGAGTTGTAAAGGATCTAAACAATCACACTATAGAAGATTTTTTAAATAAAGTTGGTCACAGCTTTGATATAGAGATATATGAAGAATCCGAAGGATATAAGCCAATTAAAAAGCATGATTTTGGAATGTTTCTTGGCAATAAGTGGTACAAACTTTCATTGAAAGAGGACTTCTATGATGCAGATTCAGATAACCTTGTAGAGAATCTTGATGTTTCTATTTTGCAAAATAAAATTTTAAGCCCTATACTGGGTATCAAAGACCCACGAAATGACAGCAGGATTGATTTTGTAGGAGGTATAAGGGGCTTGGTAGAATTGGAGAAAAAGGTAAAGGAAGGGGCAGCTGTCGCTTTTTCTATGTATCCAACGACAATAGATGATATAATGAGTATAGCAGATGAGGATAGAACGATGCCTCCTAAATCCACTTGGTTTGAGCCAAAGCTGAGAAGCGGGCTTTTTATACATGAATTGGATTAATAAGTAAAATAGTTGTATTATAGGACAACTATTCCTAAGAACTATGGTATACTTATTATAAAATATGGATGTAAAGGGGATAAACATGGACAAGGATAAAAGGATTGCTGTGCTTATAGATGCTGATAATGTATCGGACAAATATGTTAAGTTTATTTTTGATGAAATTTCAAATCACGGTACACCGACCTATAAGAGGATTTATGGCGATTGGACAAAACCTCAATTATCATCGTGGAAAAGCATATTGCTAAACTATTCCATCACACCAATCCAACAATATAATTATACTTTTGGAAAAAATTCTACAGATGCCGCTTTAATAATAGATGCTATGGATATACTTTATTCACATAATGTGGATGGGTTTTGCATTGTTTCCAGTGACAGTGACTTTACCAGACTTGCATCCCGATTAAGAGAAGCCGGAATGTATGTGTTGGGCATGGGAGAGAAGAAAACCCCTTCGCCTTTTATCGCTGCTTGTGAGAAATTTAAATATCTGGAGGTGTTGGCATCTACAGTTATCAATGCTTCTGTGGCTAACAATAAAGAATATGAGGAAAAGAATAACAAATTAAATGCCAATATGACCAGTCTGGATGAAATTATAAGGGCTATCAAGACTATAATAACAGAGACATCTGATGAAGACGGATGGGCTTTTTTAGGAGATGTAGGAAATATGCTGAATAGGAGATATCCGGATTTTGATACACGAAACTATGGATTTTCTAAGCTGACACCTTTTGTATCTTCATTAAAGCAATTTGAAATACAATCCCGTAAAACCAGCAAGACAAATGTATCTTTGAAATATATAAAGAACAAATAAAACCCTTGTAATTTTTCAAAAAAGGAATGGTCAGACTATGATAAACCTTGAAAAAATCAAAGATATAGGAAGTTTTAAGAAATATAAAGCAGATGAATATATTTGCAAAGAAGGCGATAAAGGCGATGAAATGTTCATTATTTTATCAGGTGAAGCAGATGTATACATCAACTTAATGGATGGTACACCGCTAAAAATATCTGTGATTCCTACAGGTGGTTTTTTTGGTGAAATGGCTATTTTAGAAAATGCCCCGAGAAACGCTACTGTGATTGCAAAGGAGAAAATGATTGTAGTAGCTATAAATAGAGACGGTCTGATAAATCTAATAAAAGAAGAACCTCATTTTGCATACAATATAATGAAGGGGTTAAGCAGCAGGGTCAGGCGAATGAATAGTGAATTAAAAGAAATAAGCTCACAGTTTAGATGTAGTTTATTAGAGGATGACGAGTACTCCAATCAGGGGATAGATAGAATCATAATAACGGATACGGCTATTTTTCATAAAAACCACAGGCATTACGAACAAAAGGAACCGGATGAATACAAAGAATATTATTATGAAACAGAAATTAAATGCCCTATATGTGAAAAAGAATTTATGGCGAAACACCAGAGACTGTCAAGGCTTTGTCTAGATAGGATAGAAAATGATTTTAGACGGATTTATAAGGATTTTGAGCCTCTTTGGTATAATATTTGGATTTGTCCTAATTGTTATTATGCGAAGTATTATACGGATTTTGAGAATATAAGCGATGCCGGTTACAAAAAAATAAAGTCGGATGAGAAAAATTTCAAAGATAAAATTATTATTAATACGGATGGAGAGTTGGATATTAATTTTGTTTTTGCAACATACTATGTCGCACTTTATTGGGCAAATGTGTGCAATGATAATCCGCTGAAGATTGCAAATCTATGGATGTCACTATCGTGGTTATACAAGGATATAGGAGACGAAGAAATGTATAAAGTGGCTTATGAAGAGGCATTTATAAATTTTTATGAAGCATATTATAATTGCAAAACTGTTGAATTATCCGCAGCACAAGAACAACAGATGTGTATCTTGCTAGGTGAATTGTTTTATAGAAAAGGCGAAAAGGACAAGGCTCTCAAACATTTGCGCCATGCAGTCAGGAATAAAAATACCGGTGTTGAGACTTTAAATAAAAAAGCAAGGGATAGAATATATGAAATAAAAAATCTAGAGGAATAGATTATAGATTATTTGCATTGGAACTCAGCAATTGCAGTAAATATAATAGGATGATTATCATGAGCGGTTGGGATATGAAAGGTAAGATTAATAGTAATTATATAAAGCGAAAACGATATAATTTGACGATATACATACAATAATATATAATAGGCCTAATAAAATATTTAGTTATGAAAAGGAATAGTAAAGATTTAATGCCATAAGAGAGGGAAATCCATAGGCTGTGAAGTTTCCTTGGCTAAGCTCTTGAACCCGCCTTGGAGCATTTGATTACAAGTCAAACGGTCTGTCGCCGTTAAAGGCTGAGAGTGGGCATGCAACTGCATTGCCAATTTGGGTGGTACCGCGAATAAACCTTCGTCCCTTTGTGGAGACGGGGTTTTTTATTTTGTAAAAAGGAAAAATAGATATACAGGAGGAATGATTCTAATGAGCAAGAAGAAAGAACAGGACTTTGTAAAAGAAGTGACGCCTATGGAAGAGGATTTTGCAAGGTGGTATACGGATATAGTTTTAAAGACTGATATGGTAGATTACTCACCGGTAAAGGGCTGCATGATTATAAAGCCTTATGGCTATGGTCTGTGGGAAGAGATAGTAAGTGCGCTGGATAAAAGGCTTAAAAAAACGGGACATAAAAATGCTTATTTCCCTCTTTTAATTCCGGAGAGCTATTTAGAAAAGGAAAAGGATCACTTCGAAGGCTTTGCACCGGAAGTGTTATGGGTTACCCACGGGGGTAGTGAGGAGTTAGCGGAGAGATTATTTATAAGGCCTACATCGGAAACGATTATACTGCCTATGTATTCCAAATGGGTGCAATCTTATAGGGACTTGCCAATATTGATTAATCAATGGTGCAATGTGGTGAGATGGGAGAAAACTACGAGACCGTTTTTAAGGACTGCCGAATTCTTGTGGCAAGAGGGTCATACTTTGCATGCTACCGCAGAAGAAGCGGAAGAAGAAACCTTAAAAATTCTTGAAATATATAGGGAGTTACTGGAGGATGAACTGGCTATACCCGTTATCTTAGGCGTAAAAAGCGAGAAGGAGAAATTTGCCGGTGCTGATAGGACCTATACAATGGAAGCGATGATGCATGACGGTAAGGCTTTGCAGGCAGGTACATCTCATAACTTGGGACAAAACTTTGCTAAAATGTTTGATGTAATGTTTCTTGATAGAGACGGTGTCAGAAAGCATGGGTGGAGCACCTCTTGGGCTATCACTACGAGACTTATAGGCGGCATAATTATGACTCACGGCGATAACAGAGGGTTAAAGATGCCTCCCAGAGTCGCACCTACACAAATAGTTATACTTCCCATTGCCTTTCATAAAGAAGGCGTGTTGGATAAGGCTTATGAGCTAAAAAATGAGCTGGCGAAGAACTTCAGGGTGGAAATTGACAGCAGAGATGAATACAGTGCTGGTTGGAAGTTTAACTATTGGGAAATGAAAGGCGTGCCTATCAGGCTTGAGGTAGGTCCCAGAGACATAGCAAACAATCAAGTTATGGCGGTTCGCAGAGACACTCTTGAGAAGTTTGCTATACCTATGGATGAATTGAATGAAAGATTGGGCGAAATATTGGATGATATTCACAATAATATGTTTAAAACAGCATTAGAAGACAGAGAGAAAAAGACCTTTGTTTCCAATGATTATGAAGAGATAAAGGATATGATGAAAGAGAATAAAGGCTTTATAAAGATTATGTGGTGCGGAAGTGAAGAATGCGAGGATAAACTAAAGGCCGATACCAGTGCTACTATTAGATGTATTCCCTTGGAGAAGGAGAAGCTTGGAGATAAATGCGCAATATGCGGTAAAGAAGCCAAGCATATGGTAGTTATAGGTAAAGCATATTAGTTTTTACTTGTAATTTACAGTAATAAGTAGTATTATATATAAAATCACATATATAGTGCAATGATAGGGAAAAGTAAAAGATACTGCTTCGTTAGAGATTCGGCGGTAGGTGCAAGCCGAAGGGCTGGTCTTTGAATTCCGCCTAGGAGTGACCTGCTATGCAGGCGGTTAAACCGTTATATAACTAAGAGGACAGCTTTGGCTGTTAATTAGGGTGGCAACGCGGAACCTTTCGTCCCTTTGTGGTACGAGAGGTTTATTTTTTACAATAATATGAGGAGGATATGAGATGCTTGATATTAAGGTTATTAGAGCGAACCCGGAAGAAGTAATGAGAAAACTAAATAAAAGAGGCGGAGAATTCAAAATCCCTCAAGTCTTAGAACTGGACGAAAAAAGAAGGGAACTTTTGGGAGCTGTAGAAGAACTAAAGGGAAAAAGAAACAAAGTGTCCGAGGAAATAGCTAAAATCAAAAAACAAAAAGGTGATGCCGATTCTTTAATATTGGAGATGAAAGAGGTTTCGGATAAGATTAAAGAGGGCGATGACAATGTTAAAAAGGTAGAAGAGGAAATTTCCACAATATTGCTTAACATACCAAATACACCTAATGATGATGTTCCCAAAGGTGATTCCGATGAGGATAATAAAGAGATTAGGAAGTGGGGAGACCCTGTCAAATTTCCTTACGAACCTAAGGCTCATTGGGATATAGGTGAGGATTTAGGTATATTGGATTTTGCTACAGCAGGTAAAGTTACCGGGACACGTTTTACCTTCTACCGGGGACTCGGTGCCAGATTGGAAAGATCCTTAATTAATTTTATGTTGGATACCCATATTGCAAATGGTTATACGGAAATATTGCCCCCTTATATGGCAAATAGTAAAAGTATGCAAGGTACGGGACAATTGCCGAAATTTGAAGTAGATATGTTTAAAGTAAACAGTACGGATTATTATTTGATACCTACCGCAGAGGTACCTGTAACAAATATTCACAGAGAAGAAATACTGGAGGGAGTCAATTTTCCGATAAAATATGTAGCCTATAGCGCATGTTTCAGGGCGGAAGCCGGTTCGGCAGGCAGGGACACCCGAGGTCTTATAAGGCAACATCAATTTAATAAGGTGGAACTTGTAAAGTTTGCCCACCCGGAACATTCTTATGAAGATTTGGAATCCCTCACAAATGACGCGGAAAGGATTTTGCAGCTTTTGGAATTACCTTATAGAGTAGTATGTCTAAGTACCGGGGATCTCGGTTTTTCTTCGGCAAAGACCTATGATTTGGAAGTGTGGATGCCAAGCTATAATAGATATGTGGAAATTTCCAGCTGCAGCAACTTTGAAGATTTCCAAGCTCGCAGAGCGGATATTAAATTCAAAGAAGGCCCTAAAAGCAAAGCAAAGCTTGTTCATACTTTAAATGGCTCCGGTATTGCAGTGGGTAGGACTGTAGCGGCTATTTTGGAAAACTACCAACAGGAAGACGGAAGCGTTATAATCCCCAAAGCCATAAGGAACTATATGGGCGGTCTTGAGAAAATTGTAAAGCAATTAAGAGTCTGATTTGATAAAAACAGGTTTATAAAAAGGCTTAATAGTTGTATAATTTTTATAGCGGTAAAAATTTGGTTTAAGAAAGGTTATGTAAATGAT
The DNA here is from genome assembly GCA_964468275.1 of uncultured Clostridiaceae bacterium. Lineage (GTDB taxonomy): Bacteria > Bacillota > Clostridia > Lutisporales > Lutisporaceae > JAAYKT01. The sequence continues at coordinate 3,456 of CAYXUX010000032.1, read as the reverse complement.
TAAACGGTTATCATTGCTGTTAGTTATTTTTTGCATATGTATAATCACTATTGTAAATGCGGATGTGGGGCCGAAACCTTCTTTAGAAATAATGGTAAAGAATGCGCCGGACTCTTTATATTATTTGGATTTATTGATTGATTACAGTGATGATCACTTATATCAATTTATAGAAGAAGATGAAATAGAAGATAAGGACATGTATAATACCTTAAAAAACTATGAATCTGATGGATGGCGTCCCGCCCTTGCTACAGGAACCAGAGTACCACTTCACGGTAACCTGGTAGGTGTAAAAGAAGGAGAATATACAAAGCATTATTTTTCTTATATGGGTGTTCCTGATAGATTTAAAATTATTATTGTTAATTCGGAAGATGAAATAATTGTATCGGAAAATGTTTTGGAAAGAAGATCCTTTAATACAAAAGTTTACTTTGATTGTGATACAAGGTTGATTAAGGAGAAATCATATATATTATCTACATTTATGCAGCTTTTACCCACATGCCTGTTAACGCTGTTAATAGAAGGTATAATACTTGTTTTATTTGGGTTTAGTTTAAAACTAAATTGGAAACCATTCTTAATAATTAATATAATAACTCAGGTTTTATTAACGATTATCGTCAATATCTCCATGTATATATTCGGTATAATGCTTGCTATTTTGGCTTTTATTGCTTTTGAATGGGTAATTGTAGTAGGTGAAGCTATACTATTTTCTAAGTATTTAAAACAGCATTCTAAAAAAAGACGAGTACTTTTTGCAATTACAGCAAATATCGCAAGTTTGTTTGCAGGACTGATGATTACTTTACATATTAACTTAGGATAACATGAATAGGTGAGGTGAAAAAATGAAGAAAAATATTGTGTTTTTCCTGATTGTTGTTTCACTATTTGTGATATTTCCGGTCAGTGCGGCAAATGATGTTTACCATATCAAAGGATTTTATGTTGATGCGACTTTAAATGAAGATGGTTCTATGAACATAGAAGAACGGATTACCTATTATTTTGATGGAAAATTCAATGGTATTTTTAGATCTTTAGGGGAAGCGGGTTCTGATGGCATAGAAGACATAGAAGTGTCTATAGATAGTAATGGGGCTATTGTAAATGCCGAGCTGAATCAAGACGGCGGTCCTGACGGCACTTATCAGATATTGGATGAAGCTGGCGGTAAAAGGCTAAAGATTTTTTCCAAATCACTAAATGAAGAAAAACATTTTATCATAAAATATAAGGTATTAAATGCGGCAACTAAGTATAATGATATCGGAGAACTATATTGGAAGTTTATCGGTATTGAGACGGATGATCTTATAGAAAATTTTCATGTTAGCTTATGGTTGCCTGAAGGTGCTGAAAAAAGCGAAATAAAAGCCTTTGCCCATGGACCTTTGACAGGAATAGTAGAAATCAATAGCAGCCAAAACATAATATTAGAAGTTGAAAAACTTCCGCCAAATACTTTTGTTGAAGGAAGAATACTATTTCCCGTCAATTTTATAAAAGAATCAAGCAAAAAGATTGATAAGGATGCTTTAGGTATGATACTTGAAGAGGAAGGCAGATGGGCGGAAGAAGCAAATGCAAAGCGCAGAAGAGCAAGAATGTGGCTTATAATTCCTAATATTTTTGTTATCTTGGAAATACTGGCATTTATATTTATATATTTCAAATATGATAAAGAGTTTTCCGGTTCTTTTAAAGGCAAATATTATAGGGAATTACCCGGCGAATATTCACCAGCTGTAATGTCAGTACTATGGAATTTCGGTAAAATAAAGCCTATAGATATTACAGCAACACTTATGGATTTGGTTCACAAAAAGCATCTTTTAATGGAAGTGGAAGCAGTAGAAAAGAAAAAGATTTTTAGAGTAAAAGAAGAGACAGACTATGTTTTTACTTTAAATGATGAAAGAAAAAAATCTGATCTATCAAAACATGAGAAATATTTTCTGGATTGGCTTGTGGGTAAGGTCGGAAACGGAAAAAGTGTATCTCTAAACGGTATCCAAACCTATACAAAGGATAAATCCAATGCAATTACTTTTAAACAAAATTATGATAAATGGTCTGAAGATGTAAAGATTGACAGCGTGAAATATGAGTTTTTTGATAAGTCTGTCGTAAAAGCTAAAAAGATTGGTATTATTATTTCCGTATTAGGAAGTATTTTAGGAGCCTACACCCTCGTAAAACATGAAATAGTATCCGGTTCCATCACGTTGCTTTTAACTTCTTTTGCACTTGTTATTTATTCTGCTATACTAAAACGAAGATCAAAATATGGTGTGGATCAATATAAGAAATGGAAGGCATTTAAAATGTTTTTGAAGCACTTTAGCAGGCTTAGTAAAGCAGAGATACCATCAATAGTTATTTGGGAACATTATTTGGTTTATGCCATTAGCTTAGGAGTGGCAAAAGAAGTATTAAATCAACTTAAGGTCACGTTTAGAAACGAAGACTTTAATAATGATTCATTGACTTATATGCATTATGGTTTACTTAGTATGGAAATGAATCGTTTATACGGGATTAGCAACAGTATTAATTCAGCAGTTAAATATTCCGAATCTACTTATAAAAAAGCTATGTCCAAGGAATCTTCATCGTCCGGTGGTGGAGGCGGCTTTTCCGGCGGCGGCGGTGGAGGTGGCGGCGGAGGCGGTACCGGGGCCTTCTAATAATTAGTAAAAGGAGGAAAACACATGATGTGGATGCTAATTCCTATTGTTATTATAATTTTACTTGGGCTTTTTGTATTTACTTATAATGGTTTAGTAAAAAGGAGAAATAGAGTAAAGAATGCCTGGTCACAGATAGATGTTCAGCTGAAAAGAAGATTTGATCTTGTTCCCAATCTTGTAGAAACAGTGAAAGGTTATGCAAAGCATGAGAAGGAGACTTTAGAGGATATTGTCAAAGCTAGAAATTCGTATATCAGTGCTTCTGGTACCGAAGATGCAATAAAAGCAAATAATGAGATTACAGGAGCATTGAATAGATTGTTTGCCCTTGCAGAAAGTTATCCGGATTTAAAAGCAAATGAAAACTATATACAATTACAAAATGACTTAACAAATGCTGAAAACAAGATAGGCTACTCAAGACAATTTTATAATGACAGTGTTTTAATTTATAATAACTTTAGACAAGTTTTTCCTAACAATATTATATCTTCAATATTTAATTTTAAGGATGAGCCTTATTTTCAAGTTGAAGAAACAGAAAGAGAGAACATTAAGGTAAGATTTTAAAAAATGATGGAATTTTCTCTTTATTGACACTGATGATTTTACCTGCTATAATTTATTATGTTCTTAAGTCGGAGAGATGTCCGAGCGGTTGATGGAGCTGGTCTTGAAAACCAGAGATGTTTCACGACATCCGTGGGTTCGAATCCCACTCTCTCCTCCATTATAAATGTAAGTAAATATA
>CAYXUX010000031.1:0-18393 GCA_964468275.1 uncultured Clostridiaceae bacterium | reverse complement strand
TTGTTATATGCTTCGTATTACTGCGTCAGCCCACGTCTTTCAGTGCTCGCGTATATGCATACGCTCCGCGCCTCAATCCTTGACTTCCTTGTACTACTCGCATCTAACAATTATCTTCATTTCAATTTGTTGTTATATGCTTCGTATTACTGCGTTAGCCCGCATCTTTCAGCGCTTGCGTATAAAAAAATAACTACTTGCACTTAGCTATAACAATTATTTTGTATTCCTATATTTTTTATCTGTTATTGTCGTTTTTAAAATTGGTTGCGGGGGAGGGATTTGAACCCACGACCTCCGGGTTATGAGCCCGACGAGCTACCGAACTGCTCTACCCCGCTTTATTTTTGGTGCCGGAGACCGGAATCGAACCGGTACGGTCTTAGAGGACCGCAGGATTTTAAGTCCTGTGCGTCTGCCAATTCCGCCACTCCGGCGAGGATTTATTAATCCCGCTTCACAGCGACAAATATAATTATATATGTTTTATGTAAAATCGTCAACAACGAATTTGCATAAAAAAAATGTTTCAGTAATCTTTCAGTAATCTTTAGCAAATATTAATAATCTACAATCAAGGAATATAAAGCTGTATAAGCATTATCCAAAAAAACCGGAATACTTTATGATTACACCTTCCAAATTATCATTTTCACTAACTGTAATCTCCTTTACACCCAACATAGTCATTAAAAATTTAATTATATAAATGCCCATTGGTATAATATCTGCTCTTTCTTTTTCTAATCCTTTTATATTATATCTGTCTTTCACACTAACGGATCTCAATTTCTCAAAAATCTCATTTATATAATCTATATCTAAAACTGTATGATGTATTTTTTCCGGTTTATACAATTCCATCCTATGGTACATTGCGGCAATCGTAGTAGCAGTTCCGCCTATAATTATAACCTTATCTATTTTTTCACCGGACAATCTGTCTATAACATCATTAAAAAGATCTTCTAATGTTTTTTTTGTATTTTCTATATCCAAATCAACTATAGGATTGTTGTTAATGTATTCTTCCGTCATTCTTACCGCACCTGCGTTTTTACTTATAGAATAATCTATTATCCTATTTTTGCTTAAAATGATTTCAGTGCTTCCTCCGCCTACATCTAAGATTAATACATTATCGGCTTCCGATAAATCATAAGTCGCACCGAGCATACCTACTAAGGCTTCTTCATCTCCGTCAAGCACTTTTATATCCAATCCTATTTCATTTTTTACTTTAGAAATAAAATCTTCTTTATTAATTGAATCACGTACTGCACTGGTCGCAATAATAATGGTTTTACATGCCCCAAAATCTTTCGATTTATTTTTAAAATATTTTATAGTTTCTATGTTTTTTTTCATTGCTTTTTCAGACATATAACCGGATTGAGTTAGGTTTTCACCTATCCGTGTTGTAACTATTTCCTTTACTTTTTTAATAAAGATTCTTTCTTCTATCTCACATAAAAGCAATCTCATAGAGTTAGTACCTAAATCTATAGCCGCTATCCTATTCATTATATGCTCCTTTTGTTCATTCTTTATACATATGAAATCCCTCGAAACAGCTTAGGCTGTTCACATCCTCATAAATATAGGTAATATACCCCTCGCATATTACCTATATTTGTTCTCAATTTATATAAAAAAATTATCTTTGTATAAAATCACTTTTGCGATTATAACCGCCGCTTCTTTTGGCATCTCTATTTTTTGCAAATTCTTGAAGTTTTTCTTCACTTTCCTTCATGAATCTTGCTAGTCTATCTTCGAAACTACCCGCTTGGTCCTTATTGAATTCTTGCTGCCAATCAATTTCTACAGGTTTTGTGTTTATTTTCGCCGACTTGGCTTGTTTAATAGATAAATTAATTCTTCCGTCTTTATCAATATTTAAAACCTTAACCATGACTTTTTGTCTTTCAGTAAGATAATTACTTATATCTTTTATATAGGTATCGGCTATTTCTGAAATATGAACGAGGCCTGTTTTTCCTTTTGGTAATTGAATAAAAGCCCCAAACTTAGCTATATTGGCTACAGTACCTTCCAGTATTGCACCTTCCTCTATAGGCATACTAAAAAAATTCCTCCTTTTTATTTGCAATGGGATAAACTATTTTCTTATAAACACATTATGAAGCAGAACTTTTTATGCTACAACTAATTACCCCCTTCATGCAAATAAACATCTGATGAGGATTGATCAATATAGACTGTTTCACCCGATTTTACTAAACCCAGTTGCTCCCTAGCCATTTTTTCGATATACTCCTTGCTAGTAACATTTTCAAGCATGTCCCTTAATTTTTCATTTTCCATCTGTGATACTTCAATTTCTTCTATTATTTCGTTTCTTGTCCTATTAAGTCTATGCAATGTAAACTGTTGATCTGCAATGATAAACAAAGCATAAAGAACAAATATAAATAAAAACAATCTAATCCACTTAATTTTAATTCTTTTTTTGCTTTTTGCCATTGCTACTCTCCCCTATCAGACACTAAAGTATTACCGCGTTAAAAAATTTATATTCGACAAAACTATTTAAAACCCTTTTAATACTTATTTCTCTTATTAATTAGTTTATAATACTTTTTAAATACTTTCAAAGACTTTTTTGAAATTAACGTTACTTTTTTAAGTTTTATAGCTTTTACCTTGAAAAATCTTACTATAATTATAATCGGTTTAATAAAAAACTTTTTACATAGCTTTAATGGAATAAAGATATATTCTATTATTTTTAATACCATTCTATAGAGAAATGCAAAAAGCCTTGAAAATATAAATTCAAAAACCCTTCCTATAATTTTTTCATATAAAAAAAACCCTACGATAAACCCTATAAATACATAAGCTCTCAGATCACCGAAATTACCGGAAAATATTATATAGACGACCACTAAAAAAATTCCGAGTAAAAATAGTATGTCCCAAAGTGATGTAATAAATGCTTTTGCTCGCCCGGAACCATTTATCGCTCTATAAACATCATACAGTAATCCTATCAGCAAGCCGCCATATAGAGTAATAGAAAACATAAAAATTTGAAACTGAACTGTTTCCATGAGAAGACCTCTTACTTAAATATACTTTTGAAAAAACCTTTTTCTTTCTTATGTGAAGTGTTTTCAGTATATATACAAGAATAAACAAGCCCCTGCAACATAACGTTACCCTCGTTTATATCTAGGCTTTTTATATGCAAATCGTTACCTTTTATAACCAAATCCCCCATTTGAGTACTTACTATTACCGTATTATCATTAAAGCTTCCAACATCATATACGCCGCTTACAGTTAATTTTTCTCTTCCTATCAAAGATAATTTGTGTTCTTTATTTTTTATATCCTTGATTTCATTCATACCAAAACCCCCGCACATATAACTTAAAATCAATTATACTTATTTATATGCATAGGTAATTATATTATGAATGTTTAGGAGTCGAGTATTCTATACATATCTTTAGCCTTTTCCTTTTGTGCTTTTTCGTCAATAGCGGTAATTTCTAATTTTAGTTTTCTTTCGCCATATGATATTTCTATAATATCCCCAATCTTTACTTCGGTGCTCGGTTTTGCACTTTTACCGTTTAGGGAAACTTTTTTACCTTCGCATGCATCTTTAGCAACAGTGCGTCTTTTTATTAACCGGGAAACTTTTAAGTATTTATCTAACCTCAAAAAATCACTTCCATTCAAATAAATCAGCAAGGAATTTTGCAAGAATAAAAGCGGCTTCGCCGCATTAGTTTATTACCGTTATTATTAAAAACAATACTGCCACGTACTATTCCCCAACGAAATGCGAAAAAATCGGCACGGTATATATTAGTTTTCTTTTTATCTAATAGGAAAGTTAAACTTTCCTATTAGATAAAAAATCAGGTCATTGACCTGATTTTTTTATGTATCCCCTTTTACTTATTAACTGTTTCTTTAAGATCTTTCCCGGGCTTAAATGCAGGTGCTTTTGATGCAGGAATCTTTATTTCTTCCTTTGTCCTCGGATTTCTGCCTACTCTAGCCGCTCTTTGTTTAACTTCAAAAGTTCCAAAACCCACTAATTGTACCTTTTCTCCCTTTGAGAGACTCTCTTTTACGGAATCGATAAACGCCTTTAATGCTTTTTCTGTATCTTTTTTAGTCAATTCACTTTTTTCAGCCATGCTAGCAATAAGTTCAGCTTTGTTCATTAAATAATCCCTCCTAACTATTAATTCATGAGTTCTATAAGCATATTCTCTATTTCTGGCAAAAATCCTTCTTTTTAATGCTTACTTCTTATCATTTTTAGTAAATTTTTGCGTTTTTGCCTTATCCCACAGTAAATCCATCTCATGTAAGGCCATTATATCAAGGTTTTTACCAAGACTCAAGGCCAATTCTTCCATAATTTTAAATCTGTTTAAAAATTTTTTTATCGTACCCCTAAGTGCTAATTCAGGTTGTATATTAAGGAACCGAGCCACATTAACCACGGCAAATATTAAGTCTCCGATTTCTTCTTCTATTTTATCAAATTTTGTTGATTTATATACTTCTTTTAATTCCAGCAATTCTTCATCGATTTTCCCCATGGCACCATCCACATTATCCCAATCAAAACCTGCCAAAGCTGCCTTCTGTTGGATTTTATAGCTCCTGGTTAAAGAAGGCATAACTTTCGGAATATTTTCTAATGTATCAAAATAGTTTTTAACCTTTTTTTCTTTTCTTTTTGATGCTTCCCAATTTTCAAGCGCTCCTATTTCAGAAGAAGCCATAGTTCCTCCAAATACATGCGGATGCCTGGTTATAAGTTTATCAACCAAGCCCGTTATAATATCATTTATATCAAATTCTCCGTTTTCCTTACCAATCTGTGCATGAAAAACAATTTGTAAGAGCACATCTCCCAATTCTTCAATCATAGATTCTATATTTTCCTCTTCAATAGCCTCAAGGGCTTCATAGCATTCTTCAATCAAACAAGGTTTTAATGTTTGGTGGTCTTGCTTCTTGTCCCAAGGACATCCGGAATCACTTCTCAATACTTTCATAATAGATACCAAATCGTCAATAGTGTTATATTTCTTGTTGTTTACAACTTCCGGTATATAAATACTAGTTAAATAATCCACCCATTCTATTTTATCCAATTCATAAAGCTTTATCCATTGCAATTTATCTATATCACCTGCCACCCTAAGTACGCAGATGTTTTGATCATCTTTATAATAATCCATAAGTTTTAGCTTTATTTCTGATGCAACAAGTTTACTGTAAACTTGAGTAATTATATTTCCACAATCCATATCCGGTTTTTGTTCATCCAGTCTTAACCCATCAATTATCTTCAACCCCTTTGAAATGTCAACTCCAAGGGATACTGATACAGCGTCAATAAAACTCATAGCAGGCACAATCTGCACTTTTATCGATTCTTCAGACTTTTCTATTATAAGTTGTACACTCTTTTCTGCTACAAATGGATGACCCGGAACAGCATATACAACTTCTTTGTTTTCTTTTGCCAAATTTATAATTCTGTCGGATATTTTTTCATATACTTCTTCAAAGTCATGAGATGAATCATATATATCGTCACAACTTTGGAATACTAGACCCTCACGCTCTAAATCCTTTACCAGAGGATGTTGTTCTGTCCTAAGCACAAGACACTTCGCTGATTTTAAAATATTCAACGCTTTTATCGTTAAGTTTTCATAGTCTCCGGGACCGAGACCAACTATAATAATCTTACCCATATATATCTCCTTTTCTTACAATAACTTTTTTTTCTTCAGTAAGCCGAAAAGTCTTTGACCTCCGGGAGCCATTTCCAGCTCTTCTGCTTTTAAACTACCTGTTATCAATATTAAAATACTATAAACAATGATTGCTATTAAAATACTTATTAAAACTGATATAGAGTTTTTCGCTGTTTGAATAAAGAGAAATTTGTAAATATAGTTTGCTGATATTGCCATAATAATTGTAGCAAAAATAGGCTTTATTGATATACTCGCAAATTTAAAGCTTTTACCTTGGTATTTAATAAGGGCTCTTGCATTTAAACCGGTAGCAACAGTGTAACCAATTACGGTACCTAGTGCTGCGCCTTTTATATTTACACTGGGTATAGAAGTCAAAAAATAGCTGATCGCCGCTTTAACCAATGCACCTATTGTTAGATTGATTACAGGTATCTTTTCTTTATTCATTCCTTGCAGTATTCCTGTCATTGTTTGAACCAAAGTAAGGAATATAACCGCCGGTGCCAGATACCTGAGGGAAATGCCCAAGGATTCAGTTTCGCCGGGATAAAACATTTTCATTATGGGACTTGCCAAAACAAAGAGCCCGGCAGAAGCCGGCAAACCTAGCAATAGACTCATCTTTATAGCAAGTTCGCTTTTCCTCTTAACGGTTTCCATATCTCGTCTTGCCATAGATTCTGAAATTGAAGGCACAAGGCTAACAGCAAGCGATATTGTAAAGACTTGAGGTAAATTGATAAAAGATGTGGCAATAGCTTTTAATTGACCAAAAAGCATGGTAGAGGTTAATTGACTAAAACCGGCAGCTTGCAGCCTATCCATAACAATAAATGTATCCAAAAGTCCCATTATAGGCATAATACTTCCGCCTATAGTTATAGGAATAGAAAATTTAATAATCTTCCCTATAATTTTACTTGTGCTATCCTTTACCAATCCTTTATCCATTTTTATATCATTAAATATATCTTTTCTTCTTCTTAAATAGATAACATAAAGGGTTATAAAACTAAAAAGGCCGCCAAAAACAGTACCAAATACCGCTCCGGATGCTGCTTTTTGATATCCGAGAGGTAATAGCAGTATTGCTAAAATGAATCCTATTATTACCCTTGTAATTTGTTCAACAACTTGGGATACGGCACTTGGGTTCATGTTCTGCATACCTTGAAAGTACCCTCTAAATGCGGCACTCATTGAAACTGTAAAAATAGCGGGAGATACAGCCAGAATAGCAAAATAGGAACCGGGGTTTTTAACCAGTTCCGAAAAATATTTTGCATTAAAAAAAAGGACCAATGATAAAGCAGATCCCAAAAAAGCAAGCAGAGCTAAGGCAGTTTTAAAAACTTTATGAGCCTCAAGTCTACGTCCTACCTCAATTCTTTCCGAAACAAGTTTTGAAATAGCAATAGGTATAGAATAGGATGAAAAATTAAGTGCCAAAATATATAAATCATAAGCTGTCTGATAATAGGCCATACCTTCTGAAGTGATGATACGACCTAAGGGTATCCTGTAAATTGCACCTAAAACTTTAGCAATAATTCCGGATACGGTTAATATCAAAGCACCTTTAACAAAGGATTGCTTCTTGCTCTTCATAATTGACCTCCAAACCATATAACTAAACAAATACATTCTAACATATCTATAATCTAAAATATACAAATATCATTATTGATAGAACTTAATTATTATATTCCGTTGCTGTTCACACCCTAACTATTTCTGATAAGCAGCTTATTATATTTGCTACGATTGCTGAGTTCCAAGGCAAATAATCTGTAAGCTTGTTACGGGTTGCGCCAAAACTCACTTCGTTCAAACAGTTGACGCAACTATTCCTCCACTGCGCTAACAGATTCTAAGCCTTTCCACAACGCAATCTTAATCAAATATTAATAATCTACAATAAAAAATATAAATATATACATGTGTGAACAGTAACTATATTCCATAAATAAAAGATGGCAGCCCTTGGATTCCCGGCTGCCATCGCTTTTTAATCTTCCATTTGCTTTCCTAAAAAACTTGCCGCTGTTTCTGCTATCTTCATCTCCAAATCACCCATACTGGCATTTGTTTCTTTACTAAGTATGATAACCGCGCCAATAGGGTCCCCTTCGGATACTATTGGTGCCAATACACCTGAAGTGTATTTTGGCGTTCCTTCTTCATCGGCAGTAATGTTAATTTTTTTACCATCACTCCCATCAAAAACGACGGTCATCTTTTCATCAATAATTTTATCTACTGCAGGACTCACTTTTTTATCCATAAGTTCTTTTTTGGATACACCTGATACAGCAACAATTGTATCACGATCCGCTATACATGCAATATGGTTTAAAGAACTATGTAGCGAATCTGCATACTCTTTCGCAAAATCACTTAATTCGCCAATGGGAGAGTATTTTTTTAAAATAACTTCCCCTTCTCTGTCCGTAAAAATTTCCAAGGGGTCGCCTTCCCTTATGCGCAATGTTCTTCTAATTTCTTTCGGTATAACAACCCTGCCAAGATCATCTATGCGCCTGACTATTCCTGTTGCTTTCATGTTTTACCCTCCTTCATATAATAAATTTTACTATATCCAATACTTATTATTTAACAGAGGGTAATGTTTTATACACATATTAGAAATTATAGAAATTTAAATATAAATGAATCTTATAGGTTTTTTTTAAATTTTTCAACTTTTGATTTGTTATAAAGTTCCTCAAATGCTATATTAAAATCAACTTTCTTTTTCTCCGTTAACATTACTGTTCTTAATTCGTCTTTCACATCTTCAAGATTGTCAATCCTCTTATCCTCAACTCTGATTATATGAAAACCGTATTGACTTTTTACAATGTCGCTTATTTCACCGGGTTGTAATGCAAATGCTGCTTCTTCAAATGGTTCTACCATATCTCCATGTCTAAAATAACCTAGGTCCCCGTTATTTTCCTTTACACTGGGGTCTATTGAATGTTCTTTAGCCAGCTCATTAAAGTCTTCACCTGCATTTACCCTTATAAGGATTCCCCTTGCTTCCTCTTCTGTTTCCAAAAGTATATGGCTAGCTTTTACCCTGTAGAACATATCCATATGTGTTGTGTAATAGATTTCAATCTCTTCATCTGTAATATCAATATCTTGTGTCATAACTTCTTTTAATTTATTAATAATTAAACTTTTTTTAATAGACTCTCTAAAATAATCTACATCCATTTTTACGCCATCCAAAAACTCTAAAAATTTTTCTTCCGAGTTAAATAACTTCTTAAACTTTTCAAATTCTTCTTCAATCTCTTCTTCTGAAGCAGTAACGTTTAACTCTTCCGCTTTCTTTAGTTGAATTTTATCTTCTATCATTTGCTCCAATATTTGTTCCTTTACCAAATCAATATACTTTTTGCCCATATAACTTTTATCCCAAATATCGGTGCCTTGTCTCATTTCTTCCTGAGTTTTAAACACGGTAAATATTTTATCAAACTCTTCTCTTGTTATTGGCTCACCATCTACCTTTGCAACGATTGATTTTTCTTCTTCGCTTTCTTTAATTCTTATCATTCCACAACCTGTCATTAAAATAATAGACAAAATAATTACTATACATATATATTTTTTCAGATCTTCCATATGGTTTCTCACCCCTTAAAATCATTTTTTTTACCAGTCTTTTCTTTTATATTCAATGTAAATTCTAAAAAATCTATTATGCTTCTTAAATGTTTTTCGTTTTTATTTTCTTGAACCTTTAACGAGAAATAGGGTTCTTCACTACCGTTAAAAGATAGGACTCTATTATATTGATTCATAATCTCCAGCACTGCCATAGCTTCCAGATGTTTAGCGCTTTTAAATTTAAATTGAACTTCTTCATTTTTTTGGATAATGGATATTATACCGCACGATGAAGCAATATGTTTTATATAAGAAATCTGTAATAGATTTCTCAGTTTTTCAGGAATATCACCGAAGCGATCTTCTATTTCTTCTTCTATATCATATAAGAAATCTTTGCTATCAATTAATGCAATTTTTTTATAAATTTCTATTTTTTGATTTTCGTCTTCTATGTAAGATGCCGGTATATAGCCTTCAATATTTATTTCTAACGAAGTCTCGATTTTTTCTTCTAAAGGTTTTCCTGTCAGTTTCCTTACCTCTTCTTCCAACAGTTTGGTATAAAGATCATAACCAATTGCCTCCATATGCCCATGCTGTTCCCTGCCAAGCAAATTCCCTGCTCCTCTAATCTCTAAATCTCTCATAGCTATTCTATAGCCGGAACCAAACTCAGTAAATTCTTTAATCGCCTGAAGTCTTTTTTCAGCCGGTTCAGTAAGGACCTTATCTTTTTGATAAGTCAAGTAAGCATTTGCTAACCTGTTAGAACGCCCTACTCTTCCCCTTAATTGATATAGTTGAGATAAACCCAGCCTGTCAGCGTCATATACTATTATAGTATTTACATTAGGTATATCAAGCCCTGATTCGATTATGGTAGTACATACCAAAACATCAAATTCTCCATTAAAAAAATCCAGCATGGTATTTTCTAAAATTCTTTCTTCCATTTGACCGTGAGCTATTTCTATCTTTGCTTCAGGAATCAAAAGCTTTAGCTTGCCGGTTATTTTCTCTATAGTCCTTACTCTGTTATAGAGGAAATACACTTGCCCCCCACGGTTAATTTCTTTTACGATAGCGTCCTTAACAATTTCATCATTATATTCCATTACATAAGTCAAAACAGGATATCTTTCCTCCGGCGGTTCTTCTATTACGCTTATATCCCTGACACCGATAAGCGACATATGAAGGGTTCTGGGAATAGGTGTCGCAGTTAATGTCAATACGTCAACATCTTTTTTCAATCTTTTAATTTTTTCTTTGTGTTTAACGCCAAATCGTTGTTCTTCATCAACTATAAGTAAACCTAAATCTTTAAAGCCTACGTCTCCTTGTACCAATCTATGAGTACCTATGACTAAATCTATGGTGCCTCTCTTCAGACCTTCTATTGTCTTTCTTTGTTCTTTTGGACTCCTAAATCTAGACAACAAATCTACAGTTATTGGAAAGTCCTCAAACCTTTGAATGCAAGTATTGTAATGCTGTTGTGCTAATATAGTAGTAGGCACCAAGATGCATACCTGTTTCCCGTCCATAATTGATTTAAAAGCAGCCCTAAGAGCGACTTCCGTTTTGCCATATCCAACATCCCCGCACAACAACCTATCCATGACTTTATCCGTTTCCATATCTTGTTTTATTTCCACTATACTATTTAGTTGTCCCGGAGTTTCATTGTAAGGAAATAAATCTTCGAATTCCTTTTGCCACCTTGAGTCATAAGAAAAAGCAAAACCCTTCAGCTTCTGTCTTTCCGCATAAAGATTAAGCAATTCAACAGCTAAATCAAGTATTGCATTTCTCGCTTTAGCCTTTGTCTTAGCCCACTCAACTCCTGAAAGTCTGTTTACCTTAGGTGCTTTTTCCCCGCCAATATATTTCTGTATTAAATCAAACTGATCTGTGGGAATATATAGTTTATCATTCCCGTAATATCTTATCTGCAGATAATCTCCTGTTATATTATTTATCTTTAATTGCTCAATCCCCATATACTGCCCTATACCGTGATGTTCGTGAACAATGTAATCTCCTGATTTTAAATCACTGAAAAATTTAATTTTGCTTCCTTTTTTCCTAGGTATTCTTTTTACAGTAGTCCCTAATAGCTCTGTATCTGTAATGATTGCAAATTTGATAGAAGGGAATTCAAACCCTCCGCTGATATATCCGTGTGTTATAACTACTTGTCCATGTTGAATTTCGAAATCCATTTTATCACTATATACTGTTTCTATACCAAAATCCCATAATTCATTTCTAAGTCTTTTTCCTCTTTCACTACCCCCGGCTAAGATTAGCACTTTGTATTTTTTATTCTTTAAAGTCTTAATCTCTTCAATTAAAAAGTCTATCTTTCCATGAAAAGGTTGCATGCCTCTGGATATAAAACCGACGATTTTTTTAGGTTTAAAATCCTTGACGGTTTTTAACAAAGTATTAAAACATATTAATTGATTACCCGATATTTTGTTTAAAATGTCTTCATAAGTAAATTGTGCATCATATTGCTCCGGCAGCACTTCTCCTTTTTCCAATAAACGCTTAAATTGTTCAGTGAATTGTAGATTAATACTGTCGTGTTTTTGTCTTATTCGATTTGGTTCATCTATTGCAATAATAGCATTTTTTATATAATCAAATATACTAAAATTTTTATTTGAAAAATAAGGTATATAAGATTCTATTCCCTCAAAATATATATTCTGCCTCATCTTTTCAATATCTGATCTGAATTTATCTTCTTCTATATTAATCTTAACCTTTTTGCCTTCTCTTGATATTGCCATCCTTTTTCTCAAGGAATTCTCCAACTTTTGTGCACCTTCACTAAAGTCTTGCTTTTTAAATAAAACTTCTCTCATTGGTGATAACCTAGTCTTATTCAATTTCTCCAATGAACGTTGGCTTTCCAGATCGAAATATCTTATAGAATCTATCTCATCACCAAATAACTCAACTCTAAAAGGATAGTTTTCTGTAGGCAGATAAAAATCAATGATTCCGCCTCTAATAGAAAATTGTCCTCTGCCTTCTATCATATCTACTCTTTCATATCCTGATTCTATAAAATATTCAATAAACTCCCTTACCGTCATTACATCTCCTACTGCAATATCCTTGAATTTTGAATAGAAAAGATCCGGATCAGCAAGCTTTGGTAAAATAGCCTCTAAGGAAGCACAAATAATAAGCCTTGATCCTAAACTACTCAAGGCTTTTATCCTGCTTACCCTTATATCATTGCTTTTAGCATCAATTTTATGAAAAATCATTTCAGATGACGGTAAAAAGACTGCTGCGTCATGATCAAAAAAGGAAATATCTTTGTAAAACTTTTTAGCTAATGCATCATTATCCGTTATAATCAAGCATGTCCTATTCGTTGCTCTGCTTAGAGCTGCTATTATCATCGCTTTTTGTACATCGGAAAGGCCGTGAGCTTCAGTCACGTCTATTCCTTTTTCAATAGAATCTATTAAGGTTTTAAAACCATCTAAAGATTCTAAAGGTAACATGATACTACCAAAATCCAATAAGATACTTCCCTCCTTCAAAATCACTATATATACATCTCATATCTACCTCTAACCTCCAACCTCCAACCTCTAACCTCTAACCTCTCATCACCCTAATTAAATTTATTCATAGCAATATCAATACCGTTCTTTATAATCTCCTCAATAGAAGCCGCAGCTTTTATAACCGCATCTTCCATAATAGGAATTTCTTTTTTCAAAAAATTAGAAGTCACATAGTCAGCTAAGTCCATATAAGGAGGCGGGTTGCCTATCCCTATCCTTACCCTGGGAAAATCATCCCTATCCAATAAATATATAATTGATTTCATTCCGTTATGTGTACCCGAACTGCCTTTAGTTCGGATCCTAATCACTCCGGTATCTAAGTCTGCATCATCATAAACAACTATAAGCTTATTCATAGGAATCTTATAAAATTCCACTATTTCTGATACACTTTCACCGCTTAAATTCATATATGTCTGAGGTTTTGCAAATATAACTTTTTCCACGCCAATACGGCACTCACCCATGAGTGCCTTGTGTTTTATTTTATTCACTTTAAATCCATGTTTTCCGGATAAATAGTCAACCACTATAAACCCTATATTATGCCTATTACCGACATACTTCTTACCCGGGTTCCCCAGACCAACAACAATATACATTTTCGCTTCTTCCTAAACCACTTTTCTTAATAAGATACAAAATAATTATAATAGCATCAATAATCTATCGTGCTCTATCAGTCAAATAATTTACTTACAGACAATCCCTCATAAATCCTATGAATAGCTTCCGCAAAAAGCGGGGCTACAGAAAGTACTTTTATTATGCTGCAGCTTTTATCCTTTGGCAAAGGAATTGAATCGGTAACAACCAGTTCTTTTATTACTGATTTTTCAATTATCTCAAAGGCAGGTCCTGATAAAATCGGATGCGTACATGCTACATATACATCTTTTGCACCCATATCCATCAATACTTTAGCAGCATTAGCAACGGAACCTCCGGTATCTACCATATCATCTATTATTATGCAATTTCGGTTTTTAATTTCACCGATAACATTCACTACTTCAGCAATATTTGCTCTTGGTCTTCTTTTATCTACGATGGCCAAAGGAGCAGCATTCAGCCTTGAAGCCAATGATCTTGCTCTTGAAACTCCTCCTACATCAGGAGACACAACAGTAACACTTTCCAAGGATTTTTCTCTGAAATATGCTGCTATTATAGGTATGGCATATAAATTATCAACAGGTATATCAAAAAAACCTTGTATCTGAGGTGCGTGTAAATCCATTGTAAGCACTCTGTCAGCTCCTGAAACGGTAATTAAATCGGCTATTAACTTTGCAGTAATCGGTTCTCTTGGTTTTGACTTTCTATCTTGTCTGGAATACCCATAGAAAGGTATCACAGCCGTAATTCTATGTGCAGAAGCTCTTTTTAATGCATCTATCATGATTAAGAGCTCCATCATATTATCATTTACAGGCGAACTCGTAGATTGAATAAGAAATACATCCATACCTCTTACAGATTCATTGATATTTACACTTATTTCACCATTGCTAAAAGTACCTACCTGAGAATCCCCCACCGGTATTTCAAGAATATTGGCAATCTTTTTTGCCAATACCTTATTTGCATTGCAGTGAAAAACCCTAATACATTCATCGTGAGTTAACATTTTTAAACCCCCTAAAAATTATGTTTATTTTAATAAGCCTTTTCTTTTGACCCATCCGGCTATATTTTCTTGTTTTGCTCTTCCTACAGCCAAATCAGTATCAGGTACATCCTTAGTAACCGTCGTTCCCGCGGCAATATACGAATTTTTGCCTACTGTGACCGGAGCAATTAGATTCGTGTTACAACCTATAAAACTATAGTCTTCAAGAACTGTTCTATGTTTCTCTTTGCCATCATAATTTACAAAGACAACACCGCAGCCTATGTTTACGTTTTCTCCTACATCACCGTCTCCGATATAAGTAAGATGTGAGGCTTTTGAGTTATCACCAAAACTTGTATTCTTCATTTCTACAAAATCACCAATCTTTACATTTTTGCCTATCGCATTACCCGGCCTTAAATTGGCAAAAGGACCGATACAAGTACCATCACCTACATTACTTTCCGATACAACGGAATTTTTTATCTTTACACCTTTACCTATTTGACTGTTTATAATATGAGTGTTTGGTCCTATAACTGAATCTTCCTTAATACTCGTGCGGCCGGATATTATACACCCCGGTAAGATTGTCACATCATTGTCTATTTTAACCGTACAATCAATATAAGTATTCATGGGATCAACTATAGTAACACCTTTTAACATATGGGAATCGTTTATTTTTTTTCTCATAATAGCTTCAGCTTGGCTTAACTGCAATCTGTTGTTTACCCCCATTATTTCCCCTGCATTATCAGTTAAAAAGCCGCCTACCTTTAAATTCTTGTTATTAAAAATTTTAATAATATCAGTAATGTAATACTCGCCTTGGTCATTATCATTGTTTAAATGCTTTAAAAACTCTTTTAATAATGTTCCTTCAAATAAATAAATACCTGAGTTAATTTCTGAAATTTCTTTTTGTTTTAAATCTGCGTCCCTCTCCTCCACTATATCAATTATATTTCCATCACTGTTTCTTATTATTCTTCCATACCCATGTGGATTCTCAAATTTTGCTGTTAAAACAGTTGCATGATTATTCTCAGTCTTGTGAAATTCATACATAGTTTTAAGAGTTTTTGCTTCCAGTAAGGGAGTATCACCGCATAACAGAAAAACCGTACAATCTTTTATATATTCTTCAGCTTGCATTACCGCGTGGCCTGTACCCAATTGCCTTTCCTGATTTGCAAACTTCACTCCCTGCAGCCTTTCTCGTACTTTATCTCCTCCGTATCCTGTAACTACAATTAATTCACTTGCTCCCGCTGCTTTTGCGGTATTGCAGATATGTTCCACCATTGTTTTTCCGCAAAGTTCATGCAGTACCTTTGGTATCTTTGAATACATTCTTTTTCCTTCACCTGCAGCTAAGATTATTCCCTGTAAATTAGATATATTATTCAAATTATCACCTCTAACAGCAATATTATTCCAAGAACATGAAATGAATATTAGTATGTTGCTCTTTCTATTTTATCATATCCCAATTTTTAAAAAAAGTTATTTTATTTTCATTCGATCTTTATATATAAAAAGTGTTACAGTTCAGACAATGCAAAAAGTTCCTTCCCTAACCAGGAAAGGAACTTTTAAAATTAAATTATTCTACATCTCTAACTTTTTCGTATTCCGCTAAAATTGCTGTCTGAATCCGTTCTCTTGTAGGAGAATTTATAGGATGAGCTATATCCTTAAACTCTCCATCCGGCGTCTTTCTACTAGGCATTGCAATAAATAAATTTTCTTGTCCTTCTATAACTTTAATATCATGTACTACAAATTCATTATCAAACGTAACTGAAACCACTGCTTTCATTTTTCCTTCTGTGTTAATCTTCCTGATCCTAACATCGGTAATATCCATATTGCTCACCACCTTCCTGTCTAACACAAAGCCAATAAAAGTTGAATACATAAAGTATTCGCCATAAATAAGATATATCCTTCTTTTTTATTGGGAATTTTCAGAAAATATGCATAACTTTTCACCAATATTAGAATTTTACATATAATTATAATACCGCTATATTTTTATAAATAGTTTTTAAAGAATATTGTAACTAAATAAAGATATTTATTCATGTAATAAACAAACTGTAAATCGCCTTAAACAATATGTTACAGTTCAGGCATTGTATATATTTATATTTTTTATTGTAGATTATTAATATTTGATTAAGATTGCGCTATGTGTGGAAATATTAATGACAAGTCTTATGTACAGGCCAATTATTAAGGTTATAATAGTAATATGGATATTTTGGTCAATTTGATTTATACTAGGTTTTATATACCATAGTTTTTATAAATAATTAGATAGGAGTGCAAGAAGGTGCATTTTTTAAACAACATAAAAAAGATTCATTTTGTCGGCATAGGCGGCATAAGCATGAGCGCTTTAGCTGAAATTGTTTTGGATAGAGGATTTAAAGTTACAGGTTCAGATATCCAAGATAGCTCTATAATTAGAAAACTAAAAAAAGACGGCATCGTTGTCAATATCCCCCATAGCGAAATTAACATTTCAGATGCTGAGCTTGTTGTTTATACTTCAGCGGTAAAAGAAGATAATCCTGAAATAGTAAAAGCAAGAAAACTGAATCTGCCTATTATCGATAGGGCATCCTTTTTAGGCAATATTATGAAAGAATATAAAAATAGTATTGCTGTTGCAGGGTGTCACGGTAAAACCACCACTACTTCAGCCATAGCATTAGTTTTAAAAAATGCAGGATTGGATCCCACCATACTTTTAGGCGGCGAATTGGATTCCATCGGAGGGAATGTAAGAATAGGAAAAAGCTCATATTTCATAACAGAAGCTTGTGAGTATATGGAGAACTTTCTGAAATTTCATCCATACGTTGGCGTGATTTTAAACATTGGTAAAGATCACTTAGATTATTTTAAAGATTTAGATAGCATTAAAAACGCATTTCTAAAGTTTGCTAAACTCATTCCAAAGGACGGCTGTTTAGTTCTTTGCAGCGAAAATTCCCACGCAATGGAAATTCAACCCCATGTAAACTGCAATGTAGTTACCTTCGGCATTGATAAAGAATCTGATTATATGGCGAAAAATATTAAGTACAATAACTATGGTCACACATCGTTTGAAATTTTTAAAAAAGGCAAAAATATGGGAATGTATGAGTTAATAATTCCCGGGCGTCATAATATATTAAATGCTCTTTCCACTTTTGCAGTTGCAGATTTTTTTAATATTTCACCGGATATAATGAAAAGCACTTTTTCAGTTTTTAACGGTACTCACAGGCGCTTTGAAATAATAGGCAAAAGCAAGGATATTACTATAATAGACGATTATGCACATCACCCGACTGAAATAGAAGTCACTTTGGAAGCTGCAAAAAAGATACCTCATAATCAAATATGGGGCATTTTCCAACCTCACACATATACAAGAACAAAACTTTTGTTAGATGAGTTCGCCAATTCATTTTATAATGCGGATAATGTAATTATTACTGATATATACGCTGCAAGGGAAAAAGATACCGGACTGATAAGCTCAAAAGACCTGGCAAACGAAATAAACAAATACAGCAAAAATGCTATCTATATTGAAAGATTTGAGGATATTGTAGAATATATAAAAGAAAATGCCAAGGCAGATGATTTGGTAATGACTTTAGGTGCAGGCAGCATAACAGATCTGGGACCACTAATTCTTCATAGATTACAAGAAAATTAAGTATAAAACAAGGATGGTCTACCTGACCATCCTTGTTTTATTAGCAGGAATATTGCTAAA
>CAYXUX010000030.1:16823-18464 GCA_964468275.1 uncultured Clostridiaceae bacterium | reverse complement strand
CTACCATCGGGCATCCGGTTATCACATGAAAAGCTAAAAAGGGTATTGCACTTATTTTAAGAGTGCTGTATCCTTTATTGTTTGCTTCTAAGCATGGCCTTATATAGATATGTTATAATGAGTATTAATAGATAAATACATCATTTATAATTAAAATTGGGGGATTAAATGTGTATAGTTTAAGCGAATTGGAAGCAATTGTACAAGCATGTAATAGGTGTCTTTTATCAAAGACCAGAACTAATGCGGTATTCGGTGAGGGAAGCGATGAAAACATTATTATGTTTATAGGAGAAGGCCCGGGCTATCACGAGGATAAACAAGGCAAACCCTTTGTAGGAAAAGCCGGTGAATTATTTGATAAGATGCTGGCAGCTGTTGACTTAACAAGAAAAGACGTATATATAACCAATATAGTTAAATGCAGACCTCCGAATAACAGAAATCCCTTGGAATCAGAAAGTGAAAAATGTATTGAATTTTTAAGATGGCAGGTAAAAATTATTGATCCCGATATTATAGTATGTTTAGGTGCTATTGCAGCAAAAAATATAATACAAAAAGACTTTAAGATTACAAAGAGCAGAGGTACTTGGTATAAAAGGGGGAAGTATAATATAATTGCCACCTATCACCCGGCGGCAATTTTACGGGATAGCAACAAAAAAAGAGATGCTTGGGAAGATTTTAAAACAATAAAGGAAATGTACGTTAAAATACACCAAAAAACTATGGAATAATTCAAATAAAGATGGGACAAAAGTGTTGGTACATAAGATTGATATGTAATTTCTTATTTTAGAAGTTTGGTTTTATATTCAAATATCTAGATAGATAAATGACTTACGCTGTAAAAAAGACTCAATGAAAATTACTTCACATTGAATCGTTTTCTTTAAGTCTTGTAATAAAATCATAAATAATTCTTGCTGTGATACCCCATATAATTTTATCTTTGTATTTGTAAAAATACACCGGGTATTTTCCTTTTCCCCATTTATATGACTTTCCATTTTGAATTAAATGGTATGGAAAATTTGTATCGGGTTCTAAATCTACATTTATATAATAGCATTTAGGTTTTTGTGATATAAAGTAAGATAACGGAACGGTAAATACTTCATTTACTTCCCCATTAAAAGTGTATTTATAATTGTTTAATACGCCCACATGCGTATAAATAATATAATTAAAAGGTGTTATTAGTGTATCTGACGGTCCGATAACATTTATATGATGCGGATCTAAACGAAGTTCCTCTGATGCCTCTCTAATAGCAGCTGTTAACTCATCCTCGTCCTTCTCAATTTTTCCTCCCGGAAGACATATCTCATTAGGTTGATTTCTTAAACTTTCTGAGCGAATTTCAAACAATATTTTTAGTATATCGGATTCAATAATTATTGGTATAAGAATTGAAAACGTCGTATAATTATTTTTGTTTGAAATATTTGCCTTTTTATTTTTTAATTTTAAAATATCATTAATCATAAAAGCCTCCAACCTTTGTAATGTATTACAGTGATTATAACACAAACAAGTTGTCAGTTTAAAGGGGGAACACAAAAAGGTGGTTTTGTATTCGAAGCAAGTGAAGCAAATATTGACTTTACAACGGTTAAAAATGATGATATACTTTTA
>CAYXUX010000030.1:0-16723 GCA_964468275.1 uncultured Clostridiaceae bacterium | reverse complement strand
AGCAAGTGAAGCAAATATTGACTTTACAACGGTTAAAAATGATGATATACTTTTACACAAGCATATTGAAGGTGCTAGAGTAATACATATATATGGTAGAAACTACAATTTCAAAGAGGTTTTTTAATCTTTACTTTTCATAAAAAATTATTAATATTTGACAATATATCCGCTTTTTACAAACCTAATAAGTAAAATAATATTTAGATAAATGTGGACTTATGTATAATAATTACTGTGCTTAAACCTGAAGTCCAAAATATCAGCAAAATTAAGCGGACTACAGGATAAAGTATATAAAAATTAGGGAGGGGAAATTATGAAAAAAAGGCTTTGGATTTTTGCTTTGGTAATCCTGCTTATCTCATCAGGGATAATCGGTTGTTCCCAACCGGCGGCACCACCTGCCGGCGGTGAAGAAGGTGAAGCATCTGAGGAGCCAAAATTTGATGGTGAAATACTTTTGGGTATTATGGTTCCTGTTACAGGATCGGAAGCTACATATGGGAAGGATATGGAGAATGCAATGAAAATTGCGGCTGATGAAATAAATGCAGAAGGTGGGATTTTAGGTAAAGAGATTAAATTTACTTTAGGTGATGACGGATGTGATCCTCAGATGTGTACTGCTGCGGCAAGCAAATTAGTTTCTTCAGAAGTTGTAGCTGTTTTAGGCGGTTATTGTTCAGGAGCGACTATACCTGCTCTAAAAATTTATGGAGATGCTAAAATACCTTTTGTTATTACTGCAGCAAATTCTACACAGATAATAGATGAAAATCCGGGTTGGGCATTTATGATAAACAGCCCCGGTTATCATCAGGCAGATGCCGCATCAGGTTGCTTTGAAAAATTAGGTGTGGAAAAATTAGCTTTCGTACACCAAGGAGACGGTTTTTCCGAAAACCTAGCTGAATTGACAAGAGATGAATGGAAAAAAAGAGGACATGAAGTAGTAGCTTATGATGTAGTTAATAAGGGTGAACAAGATTTTTCTTCTTTGGTAACAAAAATTCGATCTTCCGGAGCAGAGGGAGTATATTGGACGGCATATCATGCAGACGGAGCACTTCTTATTAAACAGCTTAGACAGGGCGGATATACCGGTGAAATTACAGTAGCTGACGGATCAAGTTCCGTACAATTATTGGAGATAGCCGGGACTGCAGGCGAAGGCGTTTATTGCACATCACCTCCTGTTGTTGATTTTTTACCGGCAGCTAAACAATTCAGTTCCGCATACAGTACTAAATATGGTTCGGAACCGGGACCTTATGCGGGTTTAGCTTATGATGGTGTTTATCTGATGGCTGATGCAATAAAGAGGGCAGGAAAAATTGACCCTGATGCTATACGAGATGCATTGCAAGCAACAGATAACCTTGAAACCCTTTCCGGCACTATTGCTTTCACACCGGAAAACGTGCTTGAAGAAAGTAACTTTATTATTATAAGAGGCGAAGGGGGCAAATGGGTTCTAGTAGATTAGACCTATTGTAGGTAGATGGGGGCGTATTGCCCCTTTCTGCATATCTCCAATAAATGAAAGGGTGAGCATATGTCATTACAAGAAATAATTATTCAACAGGTTGTAAACGGCTTGCTTTTAGGATCATTTTATGGTCTGGTTGCTTTAGGATATTCAATGGTTTATGGTATTGTCAAACTGCTAAATTTTGCCCATGCGGATGTCTATATGGTGGGTGGATTTTGCAGTTTAACTTTTCTTACTTTATTCAAAGATACCTTTTTGGGTAACGGATGGGCAGGCATAGTGGCAGCAATGCTGGTTTCAATGGTAATTGTAGGACTCTTGGGTGTTATTATAGAAAGAATAGCATACAAGCCCTTGCGTGAGGCACCTCGTCTTTCTTTGCTTATAACTGCTCTAGGAGTTTCTATGATTTTATATAACTCTGTAATGGTAGTAACAGGTGGAGAATATAGAGCCTATAAAACCGGATTGGGCTTTCAAGGGATTTCTATAGGCAGTGTTTTCATTACCCATACTCAACTTATTTTGACAGTGGCGGCAGTGGCGCTTATGTTTATACTTCATCTCTTTATTACAAGAACAATGTATGGAAAAGCTATGAGAGCTATTTCAATGGATCTTGATTGTTGCCGTTTGATGGGAGTTAACTGTAATAAAATTATCGCTCTTACCTTTTTTGTAGGTACAGCACTAGCTGCTTCTGCCGGGACTATGGCGGGCGTTTATTATGGTAGCTTGCATTTTTTTATGGGTTTTGCAATAGGTATTAAAGCTTTTACGGCAGCAGTTATTGGCGGTATAGGTATAATCCCCGGTGCCATGCTGGGAGGCCTATTATTAGGTCTTTTGGAGTCCTTTGGAACACAGATTCCTTTTATAGGTTCAGAGTGGAAAGATGTATTTTCATTTTCCATATTGATTATTATTTTAATTTTTAAACCAACAGGACTTTTGGGTAAAAAAGAAAGCGAGAGGATGTAGAGGCTATGAAGGAGAACCAGATTGGTTTGCAGACTGCAGACACTCAAACAGCTGCAAAACAAACAAATCCTTTAGTTCGGTTTGTAGATAAATTATATGAGCTGTTTGACAATAGGAAGATACGTTTTAGTGTAATAGCTGTTGCCGTAGCTGTGCTGCTTTATTTGCCTATGAGAACAAATATGTATTTCA
The DNA here is from genome assembly GCA_964468275.1 of uncultured Clostridiaceae bacterium. Taxonomy (GTDB): domain Bacteria; phylum Bacillota; class Clostridia; order Lutisporales; family Lutisporaceae; genus JAAYKT01. The sequence goes on along the minus strand of CAYXUX010000030.1, from coordinate 14,055 downwards.
TGGAAGTAATGACTAACGTATGGTTTTATGTAGTAATGTGTCTCGGTCTTAATATAATAGTTGGATTTGCCGGACTTTTAAGTTTGGGATATGCAGCTTTTTTTGCTGTAGGAGCTTATACTACAGGAATTTTAATTTTACGTTATGGTATGAGTTTTTGGCTTACATTGCCAATTAGTGCATTGATGGCGGTTATAGCAGGTTTGGCAATAGGAACACCCACATTAAAATTAAGAAGTGACTATCTTGCTATAGTCACATTAGGATTTGGTGAAATGACAAGGTTGGCTGCGAGGAATATGGCAATAACCGGACGCGCTACCGGCTTGGTAGGGATAAGCAGGCCATATTTTTTCGGCTTACATTTATATAAGATAAATCATTATTATTATGCATTTTTGGCACTTGCAATAATAGCAATATTTATATCTTACAGATTAATGGATTCCAGATTAGGAAGGGCATGGAAATGTATTCGTGAAGATGAGGATGCCGCTGAAGCCATGGGTATTAATGTGGTTGCAATTCGATTGTATGCTTTTATATTAGGTTCTGTTTTTGGTGCATTAGCAGGTTCTTTTATGGCAATAAAGATGACGGCTATTTCACCGGACTCCTTTTTATTTACACAATCAGTTAACATTCTTTTAGCAGTGGTGCTAGGCGGAATGGGAAAGATTCCGGGAGTAATACTTGGCGCTTTTGTTATGGTTATTTTCCCCGAGGTATTTAGAGGAATAGGACAATATAGAATGTTGATTTTTGGTTTGGTATTGTTAATTCTTATGATTTATCGACCTCAAGGGTTATGGCCGGAAAGAAGCGGCGGGGGTCCTATTGAAGAAAAAACTTGCAAAGATGAGGTGATTTAATATGGCTTTATTGGATATTAAAGATTTAACATTGCGATTTGGAGGAATAGTTCCGGTAAACAAAGTTAGTTTCTATATTGAAGAAGGTTCTATAGAGAGCCTTATTGGGCCTAATGGTGCCGGTAAAACTTCACTTTTTAATTGCCTAACGGGTTTTTATAAGGCGCAGGAAGGTGATATACTATTCCAAGGTCAAAGTGTAATGAAACTAAAACCTCATAAGATAACAGAATTAGGAATGGCTAGGACCTTTCAAAATCTACGCCTTTTTAAGAATTTAACGGTAATGGAGAATATAATGTCCGGCATGCATTGCAGGACTTCGGCAGGTCTGGCAGGAGCTGTTTTTAGACCTCCCGCGCAAAAAGCAGAGGAGAAAAAAATCAAAGAGGTTGCAATAGAGTGTTTGGACTTTGTAGGTATATTAGATAAAAAAGATAGAATAGCGAAAAACTTGCCTTATGGTGATCAAAGAAGAGTTGAATGGGCTAGAGCATTAGCTACTCAACCTAAACTATTATTACTTGATGAGCCTGCTGCGGGACTTAATTATGATGAAAAGATGCAGCTGGTAGAACTTATAAGAAGAATTCGTGACGAGTTAAAAATAACTGTTTTTTTAATAGAACATGATATGGGACTTGTCATGAAAGTGTCAGAAAGAATTTTTGTAATAGATTATGGAATGAAAATTGCAGAAGGTACCGTACAAGAAGTACAGAATAACCCAAGAGTTATAGAAGCTTACTTGGGGAAGGAGGAGGATAAGGTCGTATGAGTGAAATAGTCCTTTCCCTTAAAAATCTTGAAACTAAATATGGACAAATATATGCGTTGAAAGGCATTAGTTTAGATGTATATCAAGGAGAGATAGTTACCCTTCTTGGTTCCAATGGCGCCGGAAAAAGCACCACATTGAAAACAATTTCCAGCCTTGTTCCTGCATGCGGTGGGAAAGTTGAATTTTTCGGCAAAAATATTACTAATGCACCGCCCCATGTAATCGTTGAAATGGGCGTTATACATGTTCCCGAGGGACGAAGAATATTTAAAGAACTTAATGTTATTGAGAATCTTGAAATGGGTTCTTTTACATTAAAAGATGATGCAGAAAGAAAAAAAAGAATAGAACGTGTCTTTGAGTTATTTCCGGTACTGGAAGAACGAAAGAAACAGATGGGAGGCCTTCTTTCCGGTGGAGAACAGCAAATGCTTGCAATTGGGAGGGCTCTTATGACTGATCCCAAGGTGCTCCTTCTAGATGAACCATCGATGGGGCTTGCCCCCATAATTGTCCAAGGGATAATGGATATAATTAAAACTATTAATGATGGCGGAACTACTATTCTGCTTGTTGAACAGAACGCCAAAGTCGCTCTTAGATTAGCCGACAGAGGTTATGTTCTCGAGACGGGCGAAATAGTAATGGAAGGCAATGCAGATGTACTGAGCAAAGATGATAGTATTGTAAAAGCATATCTTGGCCATTAGGTCACGATATGTGGCAGGATTATACCAAATTATTTATGCAAATGTCGGATTTATATGTTGCTTAGTCAATTGAAGTTACTGTTCACACATGTATATATTTATATTTTTTATTGTAGATTATTAATATTTGATTAAGATTGCGTTGTGGAAAGGCTTAGAATCTGTTAGCGCAGTGGAGGAATAGTTGCGTCAACTGTTTGAACGAAGTGAGTTTTGGCGCAACCCGCAACAAGCTTACAGATTATTTGCCTTGGAACTCAGCAATCGTAGCAAATATAATAAGCTGCTTATCAGAAATAATTAGGGTGTGAACAAGTAACCAATTAAACGTTTTATAGATATTGTTTATTAACGTATTGTATTACTGAGATTTAAGTGTTATTATGATAAAGAAATTATATAACATGAGGAGGAGGAAGAAAAAAGTGAAAAAGATAAGTCTAATTCTAGCTCTAATTATGATATTTACTATCTTTTTGACAGCATGTGCTAAACCGGCCGAAGAGGAAGAAGTTATAAAGATAGGTGTATTTGAGCCTATTACGGGAGCTAATGCAGGCGGCGGAGCTTTGGAAGTTGAGGGCATCAAGCTGGCTAACAAACTTTATCCGGAAGCGCTTGGTAAAAAAGTTGAATTGGTTATTGTTGATAACAAGTCTGATAAGGTTGAGGCAGCAAGTGCTGTAGCTAGACTGATAGAGAAAGAAAAAGTTGTAGCGATTATAGGTAGTTGGGGTAGTTCGTTGTCTATGGCAGCTGGGGATATTGTAAACAATGCAGGAGTTCCGACAGTAGGTGCTTCATGTACAAATCCGCTTGTTACACTAAGCAATGACTATTATTTTAGAGTATGCTTTATAGACCCTTTCCAAGGAACAGTCATGGCAAATTATGCTTATAACAAGCTGGGTGCTAAAAAAGCGGCAATAGTTCAAGAGGTTTCTAACGATTATTCAGTAGGATTGGCAAAATTTTTTGTTGATGCCTTTACAGAATTAACGGGCGATGATAACTGCATAGTTGCAACTTCAAATTATAATACAGGAGACCTAGATTTCACAGCTCAATTAACAAATATTCAAGCTTCAAATCCTGATGTGATATTTGCCCCGGGAAATTTTACTGAGTCAGCGTTGCTTATTTCTCAAGCAAAACAATTAGGCATTGATGTACCTATGATAGGTGGAGATACATGGGAGACTCCGGAATTTATAGACATCGGTAAAGAAGCAGTTGAAGGATCCGTATTTTCAACTTTCTTTGCGACAGAACAACCTATTACTAACGAATCTCAAGTTTTCTTAGATGAATATAGAAAAGAATATGATAAAGAACCTGCTGCTGTTACTGCTTTAGGTTACGATGCATATATTCTCATACTGGATGCGATTGAAAGAGCAGGCAGCATTGACCATGATGCTGTAAGAGACGAGATTGCAAAGACTAAAGACTTTGAAGGTTCGGCAGGATTTGTTACTTTAGATGAAAACGGAGATGCAGTAAAAGATGCTGTTATCAAAGTAGTAAAAGACGGAAAATTTACCTATATGGATACTGTAAAGCCTTTTAAATAATATCTGATAAAAAAAGACCGGGTAGCCGGTCTTTTTTCATTTAATAAGAAAGTCCTACTTTCCTGTCAAATAAAAAAACAGACTAATATATACCATGTCAATATTTTTTCGTTCAATTCGGAAATAGCACATAGCAGCAGTACAGAAATATGTAGTATTAACAATAAAACGTTAATTGATTGATGTTGCAAAGCTGCTTTTGTTCCGGAGAAAAAGTAACAATTTAAAAACTCATAACATATCCAATAATCAGTATTTAATTATGGAATAAAGTACATAAAAAATGGGAAAATAATAATGGTTACTAAATGAACAATATTTTAAATATTGAGTCTAATAATTAAAAGACTAAAAAATTGTAATAAATGAAAGGATAAATGATATGAAAAGGAAAGTTTTATTAATATGTATTATTTTTATTATAGTTTTTTACATATCTTCTTGCGGTATTTTTAAAAGGACAGCGGATGAAAATGATAATAAAAATAATAATGAAATAAGTGAGTCTCTGCCTGAAAATGAGGAAAGAGAAGTAACTTTATATTTTGCTAATACTGCATATGTAGAAACAGGAGATGAAAGCAAAGAAAAACTAATAGCAGAAAAAAGAAGCCTAAAGATTGATGATAAGATATCAATAGAAGAAGCCATAGTTAGGGAATTGATGAAAGGCACAGACAATGATGACTTAGAAACCGAGATACCCAAAACAGCAAATTTAATAGATGTTAAAGTATCCAATGGAACCGCTTTTGTAAATTTTGCACGAGAAGGCATGTATGGGGGCTCATTACAAGAAGGTTTTACCATAGAACAAATAGTGAAAAGTTTACTTGAATTAGATGAAATAAATAAAGTTCAGTTTTTAATTGACGGTAAGGTAGAAGAATCACTTATGGGTCATTTTGATATTTCAAAACCTTTTGAAAAATAGCAATAAGCTATTTTGATATTTCAAGTTTATTATTATTTATAAGGCGGAAGGCTTCTTCATAGCTTATATTCATATTATCAGAAAGCTTATATTTTTGCTTAATCATAATTATCCTTTTTAAGGATTTATTTAATCGTTCATTTGTTATGGTGCCTTCCAAGACAGCATGGAGTAAAGCCTTTAGCACTTTATTTTGTATTTCCGAGGTATGGGCTATCACAAATATGTCTATACCCGCATTAAATGATTCAATAACGGCTTCTTCATCTGAATAATATAAAGCCGCTTATCTTATCTATTTTTATATAATTGTTTAATTCTTCTTCTGATATATCATTTGAAAATCCAAGTATTACAAGTTGACCTATTTTTTCTTTTAAAGTTAAACTTGCCAACATCTCATCTTCATAGGATAGTTTAATGCTATTATCTTTAGGTTCTATTTTTACAGGTTCAGATTCCTCAGGTTGTTTGATGCAAGCTGAAAGAGTAATAATAAGTAAGATGGCTAATATTATTCTATTCACGGTTGTCACTCCATTTACTGCTTGAATTATTTTAATTATGAATAACATAATGGTTTTAGTCAATATTTTGTATAATTTTAGCTTTATAATACACGTTTATTGGTGACAAAAGCATTCTAAGCTTTTTTCTGTATATAATTATGATTATTTGTAAAAATATAAATATGAAAAAAACAGGAAGTGGATTATATTGGAAGAGAAGCGGGGAACTTTAATCATTATTGGAGGTGCTGAAGATAAGAAAGTAGATTTAGAAATATTGAAAATTGTACACAAAATTTCAGGAGGAGAGAATAGTAATATTGCAATTATAACGACTGCAACAGAAAATCCTGATGATGCGGCGAAAGAATATATCAATATATTTAAAAATTTTGGTGTGAAATCGGCATATGGGATAAAAATATATAATAGAGAACAAGCAAATAAAGATAGCAATTTGGAAAAGATTATGCAAACAGATTGTATTTTTTTTGTAGGTGGTGACCAGTTAAGAATTTCAAGTATATTAGGTGGCACTATAGTTCACGATGCTATACTAAAAAGCTTGAAAAATGGTAAAACTATAGCAGGTACGAGCGCAGGAGCTTCAATGATGAGTGAAATTATGGTAGTAGAAGGTAAAGACGATGATGCACCAAGAAAATGCACTTTAAAAATGGCTCCGGGCATGGGATTGCTTCAGGGTGTGATTATAGATCAGCACTTTAATCAAAGAGGAAGAATTGGAAGGCTGCTGGCTGCCGTAGCACAAAATCCTTCAGTAATAGGTTTAGGTATTGATGAAAATACTGCTGTTATTGTTAATAAAGAAATGAAATTCAGGGTAGTCGGTACAGGTGTTGTTACTGTTGTCGATGGAAGAGATATTATGTATATCAACATATCCGAACAAAATCAAGATGAGCCTTTGGCAATAACTAATGTAAGAATTCATGTTTTACCGGAAGGTTATGGGTTTAACTTTAAAACAAAACAGGGAATAATAGAAAAAAAAATAAATTTTTATGAAAACGATAACTTTGAGGAGGAAATGAATTGAAAATTCTTAATTGCTACGCTTATCGAGGCAGAAATATCTATAGTCATAAGCCGGTAGTAAAGATAAATATTGAATTAGGAGAATTTTATGATATTACAACAAATAAAGTAGAAAAATTTAATGAGAATTTAATAAAACTGTTGCCCGGTTTGTATAACCATAAATGTTCAAGAGGATATAAAGGAGGATTTTTAGAAAGACTTGAAGAAGGTACCTACTTTGCTCATGTAATTGAACATGTGGCAATAGAATTGCAAAACATATTGGGGTATAATGTTGTTTTTGGCAAAACCATGGATGGAGATAACGAAAAAGAGTATTGTATTGTATATTCTTATTTTAATGAATATGCAGGTGTAGAGGTCGGAAAGCTCGCCGTTAAGCTTATATATAGTCTGATAAAAAATCTGGATTTCGATCTAAATAAAGAGTTAAGCAGACTAAAAAGAAACTGTATAAAGACAGATTTGGGGATAAGTACATCAATGCTAAGAAAAGAGGCGGAAAAACGTGGAATACCAATTATAAGAATAGGTAGCGGCAGTTTAATTCAACTTGGGTATGGAAAAAACAGCAGAAGGCTTGAAGCTACATTATCTGATAACTCTTCTTGTATATCAGTTGACATAGCATGTGATAAAGAATTAGCAAAGAAAATGTTGCATGAATATGGCATACCCGTTCCGGAAGGAAAACTGGTAAATAGTGAGGAAGAATTGCTAAAGCAGTGCATGATTTTAGGGTATCCTGTTGTAGTTAAGCCAAATTTCGGAAGTCACGGTATAGGGGTATCCATAAATTTAAAAACTCCTGAAGAAGCACTAAAAGCGTATCAAATAGCAAAAGAATATGAGGATACGATACTTGTAGAAAAGTATATAAAAGGCAATCATTATAGGCTATTGGTAGTAGGAGACAAAATGGTTGCAGCATCTATGAGAATAGCGGCACACGTTGTTGGAGACGGGGAACTGGATATAAAGGGATTAATAGAAAAGGAAAATACAAAGAATCTACAAAGGGGGGAAGGTCATGAGAAACCTCTAACAAAAATTATTATAGATAAGGTTGTTATGGCTTATTTAACAAAGCAAAACTTAGGGCTGGAATATATTCCGGGAAAAGGCGAGACAGTATTTTTGCGAGAAAACGATAACTTGAGTACAGGCGGAATTGCTATAGATGTTACGGGAAAAGTCCATCCGGATAGTATAGCTTATGCTGTTAAAGCAGCAAAAATTGTTGGATTGGATATAGCAGGAGTAGATATCACAATACCGGATATAGGCAAGTCTCTTATCGAAACGGGAGGCGCAATAATAGAAATTAATGCCGCTCCCGGTATTAGAATGCATCACTTTCCTGCAGAAGGAAAACCAAGAAATGTGGCAAGAGAGATAATAAACCATCTCTGTCCTAAAAACAAGGAGTATTCTATACCCATCATATCTGTAACAGGAACAAATGGAAAGACGACAACTGTAAGAATGATTAACCATATTTTAAAAGGAATGAATAAATGTATTGGAACAACAACTACGGACGGTGTTTTTATAAATGAAACATGTATAAGAAAAGGTGATAATACCGGGCCTGTCAGTGCCGAAACCATACTCATGGATCAAAATGTGGAATATGCTGTTTTTGAAACAGCAAGAGGAGGTATAATAAATAAAGGCCTCGGTTATGATATGGCTGATGTTGGGATAATTACAAATATCCAAGAGGACCATTTGGGAATTGACGGTGTATATACTTTAGAAGATCTGGCATATGTGAAATCTTTAGTTATTGAGGCGGTAAGAGATACGGGTTATGCTGTTTTAAATGCTGACGATGAGCATTGTATAAAGCTTTTGGATAGGGTGAAATCTAAGGTCATACTTTTCTCTGTTAAAAAAGACAATAAACATGTTTTGAATCATATTAAATCGGGTGGAATTGCTTTTTATTATGACGGCCAAAGCATTGTATTAAGTTTTAAAGATAAAGAAGAAAAAATTATAAAGGTAAAAAATATACCGGCTACTTTAGGCGGTATTTTAGAATACAATATATATAATGCGTTAGGAGCTGTTTCTGCCGCTTTTGCCTTAGGTATCAGTACATCTAATATAAAAGCAGGATTATCTACTTTTAAATCAAATTACGAAGACAATCCGGGGAGATTTAACATGTATGATATAAATGGTGTAAAAATAATTATTGACTACGGGCATAATATTGATGGATATAAGAGCGTTTTAGATTCTTTAAAAAAATTAAAGAGGAATAGATTAATAGGAGTGATAGGAGTGCCCGGTGATCGTTCCGATTCAAGCACTATTAGAATTGGAGAAATATGCGGAAATACTTTTGATAAGATATATATCAAAGAAGATAAGGATAAAAGAGGAAGAAAGAATGGCGAAATAGCAGAGATTTTAAAAAAGGGATGTCTAAAAGGAGGCGCGCTAGGTTCAAATATTATTATTGAACTTATAGAAGAAAGAGCGTTTGAAATGGCAATAAAAGCGGCAGAAAGAGAAGACATAATCATTGTGTTTTATGAAGAGTACGAACCTTTGTTGAATGTAGTAGAAAAAATGGAAACACCTATCTATAAAACCGGTCTCATCATAGCATGATGAGACCGCAAATTTAATGTAATTGAGAAATACTTAAAGGATCAGTATCCCAAGATGTAATTATAAACCCTTCTTGGTATTTTTTTGATAAGTTTATTTTATATCTGTTAATATTGTTATCATATTCCACTGTTATTTTTACTCGAGCTTCTGTTGCGGAAGCCGGAGATTCTGCTCTGTGAGGGTCACTCATAGCCCATAGCTCTATCTCACCTATTTCAGTTTTAATTTTATTATTAATACTCATAAGGTTTTGTACTATTTTACGATTATTTTTGTCAAACTCATTATCTTCATCCAAAGCCCAATAACTCAATGCTTTTGTTTCATTTCCTTCTAGAATATCACTTATATGGTTTTGTACTATATTTCGTATTTCATGCACTTCTTGAGATTCGGGATGAGTTGAAAAACCTGCAATAAACCAGTCAGCATCAATTTTAACAAGTTCCATTGCATTAACAAAAAAACGCCCGATATTTATAGATGCATAATTGTTTTTTATTATTATACTATCAAAATTTAAAGTAGGAGGTATATAAGGTTCTTTTTGCATGCCCGGTAATGGCATATTAAATCTTTTAAAGTCAGTAAGCTTATTATTCAAAGCCTCTTGCGGAACAGGAAAGTTGATATTAGTATAAATTTTTTTAGCTTCTTTTTCATATTCTTCATATGAACCGGAAAAGTTGTAATCCAACAGGAACATTTTTAATACTGTTGATTTTATTTTTGAAAGATCATTATCATCTTTTTTTACAATTTTCTGCTCAGGGGCAGCATTTAACAAATTATAACTTATTTCATTTTCACCGTAATTACTTATAAAAAACAGTTTGTCTTCAGCAGGGCTTAAATAATATGTGGGAGTACATAATCGTTGAGTTTTTTTATTCATAGTTTCAGGATTTACCGTAACCAAAAGATATCTATCGTCATCTTCAAAAAAAGGGTTTGTAGTGGTGTAGATTATCTCACCGGTAGATTTTAAAATATTGGCACAATAGACAGGACCATTTTCTATTTCTTTGCTTTCGAAAGTTTTTAAATTAACTATTTGTAAACCTTGCAAATAGTCTAAGGTATATAATATGCTGGTACTATCAGAATCCATATATTGTCCATCTGCAACCTGCGTATAGGACCTGTTATCAAAGTTATATAATGCGACGATATTTCCATATTTATCATTTTTCATTTCAACAATATAAGTATTATCACTATAATGTTTTTTAATAAAAGGTGTATAACAGTCCGTAGTAATTGAGATAAATTCCTTAGATGCGATATCAAAAATCATTCGGCAATCCAGCATTAACCTTTTACTGTCTTTGGACCAACCTATACTGTTAAAATTTCTGTATTTATATTTTGTTAAGACTTTTTTCAGTTGCTCATTTTCTAGATTAAAAATAAATACGTTATCTTCTCCATCTATAAAAGCCAATTGGTTGCCCTCCCCATCAAATTGAAAGTCTTTTATCGTAAGAAACTTGCCTAAGCTCTTTTTTGTTCCGGTAGATGGTCTTATAAAAAACAACTCAATCTGTTGAATCATGTTTCCTGCAATTACTTTACTATTTATTTCGTCGGATTTGGAATCAATTATATTTTTTATTGCAAATGCGGAAGTATAGTCATCTGAAACTATTATTGGCATAAGGCTATCGTCTACCTTTTTAAGCAGTTCTTTATTCTTATCAATTATATCCTTTTGGGAGGTTGCTTCAAATTGCCAATTCTCTATATCCAAGGGTTTGTTATTGATTTCATTATGATTATCTAAAATCACCAGTCTATTCTCTTTTATTGAACAACCGGATATTAAAAACGTGAAACATAATATAATTAAAGCGAGCTTATTCAATAATAATACCTCCTACTTAAAAAGCTTTTTAAACATTTATAGGGTAATAATTACTTCTGTGCCATATTCTTTGCTGCTATTTATTTCAACTTTTCCGTCATGCTTTTCAACAATTTCTCTAACGATTGAGAGTCCCAAACCCCAGCCCTCTATTTTTCTGCTCCTTGACAAGTCACCTTTATAATAGGGTTCATATATATTTTTTAGAGTTTCTTCGTCAATTCCTATGCCGTAATCTTTTACAATTAATTCAATGGTATCGGACTTTTTTAATATGATATCAATGCTATCCGTTTGACTATATTTAATACTGTTATCTAAAATATTTATAATTACTTGTTTAAATAAATCTTGATCTATAAAATGTGAAGCTTCATCAAGTTGAAGATTTAACTTAATATTGTACCGCTTTGCTTTATAATGCATAGAGTCGCATACTTCTTCTAAAAGTTTTTTCAAATCGGTTTTTTCCTTATTTATTGAGAAATCATAACGCTTTAGCCTGGATAATTCTAATAGACTTTCAATCATTTTAAGTAAACGTTGACCTTCGCTAGTTATATGAAATAGACTTTTATCTTTTACTTCTGTATTATCAGTTTTCCATAACAATTCTGCGTAGCCAAGTATAGTGGTAAGAGGAGTTCTTATTTCATGAGTAAAGTTATCGAAAAAGCTTTTTTGTTTGTCTTGTTCGTCTTTTAATTTATATATCATACCTTGAATACTATCTGCCATGTAGTTAAAGTTGTGTGCCAATTCTCCTACTTCATCTTTTTCTTTGACTTGGATTCGTGGTTGCAGATCCCCTTTAGAAAATTTCTTTGTTATTTCCGTCAGGTTTTTTATTGGGGCAATGATTTTGTTGGAAATAAATATACTTAACATAGCGGAAAAAGTAGCTGCAAGTAAACTTGTTATAATGAAAATATTAATGTTATTGCTTTTCATTTTGTCTTCTTCCGCTAGGTCATAAATAAATGCAAGAGAATAGTTATATCTACCGGCTATATTTATTGGCATGGCCATATAAAGGGTTCTGGGTTTCCCACTTTCTATAAAGTAAGCACTATTGCCTTTAAAAGCTTCTTGGACTTCCGGCCTCAGCGTTTTGATATCTTCAGGTATTTCTTCTGAATCCCCTAACAATCTATTATTATAAAAAATTTGTACCCTGCATTTTATGGTTCTTTTTAAATAAGAGGTTAGATAAGGTGAATCGCTGTCCATTATGGTTGGAACTTCAAATATATTCTTAGCCTTGTTTAATGAGTATTGCTCTACATAGATTGTTGAATATTCTCCTTGGCTTTGAAGATAGTTTAAGATAGTAGATAAATTATAATTATCGGAAATTTTGGTTATTACAGGCACCAAAATTATTAGCATTATCAATAAAGCAGCTATATTTAAAGCAGTTATTTTACTCTTTAAATTCATGGTGACACCTCAAATTTATAACCAATGGTAAACACAGTCTTTATGTAAGAACTATAGTTACCGAGTTTTCTTCTTAAACGTTGTATATGCATGTCCACAGTACGGCTATCGCCCATGTATTCAAAACCCCATACGGATTCCAGTATGTTTTCTCTAGAAAAAACCTTTTTTTGATTGTCAATGAATAAAAGTAATAAATCAAACTCCTTTGGTGTCAGGAAAATTTCTTTATTATCAATACGGGCTATTCTTTCAGTGGGGTTCATATAAATAGGCCCGGCGGTAATGGTATCATCGTCTTTGCTACTATATTTGTCAACCCGTCTTAATATAGTTTTAATTCGCGCAATTAGTTCCCTACTGTCAAAAGGTTTAGTTATATAATCATCTGCACCAAGTTCAAGACCTTTAAGCTTATCTTGGATTGAATCTTTAGCCGTTAAAAGTATTATCGGTATGTTGAGATTTTGCAAGGATTTGCATGCTTCAAATCCCGTCATCCCCGGCATCATAATATCTAAAAGTATTAAATCCGGCTTTTGTAACTGTGCTGCTCTTATAGCTTCGAATCCGTCGTTTGATGTTATTGTTTCAAACCCTTCCAGTTCCAAGTTAAGTTTTATTAAATCTACGATAGCAGGTTCATCATCTACAATAAGTATTTTCATTTTTAAACACCTACCTAACAGTATTTCTGTATTTGCCAGTTCTAACGATTTTCTAGGTATAGATCAAATTGCCGGATTTCAAATAAAAGCTTGCTAATTGCAGGAAAAACTTAAAAGCTAAATTGCTTAAATATATACTAATATATATTTGTATTAAAACTGTAACGTTTTCATTGTGTCAAGGTTAAATCTAATTTTAGTAAGTCATTTACATTATAGAATAAATTAATTGTCCTAAATTTAGCGGTTAATTATCGTTAAGATAAAGACTAAACTATTATAATTTTAAAGTATTTTTTAAAGATGTACAAATAAAAATGAAAAGTAGTTGAAATATACCCCCGTATATTCTATTATAGTAATTGTCGAGACAAGTTGGTAGTGTAAAAATTATCTTGTTGACCTAACAATGGTTATTGTATTACAGTTTATCGTCCTAATTTTAATTGTGGGGGATTAGCTCAGTTGGGAGAGCGCTTGACTGGCAGTCAAGAGGTCAGGGGTTCAAGTCCCCTATTCTCCACCACTTTTTGTCTGAAAACCCGCTATATTAGTGGGTTTATTGATATGATTCTCTATATTAGCAAGCTTTTTTTCTAAAACCACTTTGCTATAGCAATTCTTCTTGCTATTTTGGGCACGAAACTTTGAACCGCCAATGGCTATCAATTCCCTTTGGTATAGGTTTAACCTCATTTCCGGTGCATTCTTGCATCAGCTTTCGGCTGGACCGTATTCTATTGAAATATCCGTATATGTATAATTTAAGCAAATCCCGCGGATCGCAGGATGGCCTTCCGGTATCATTTGGTTTCTATCATCTCCGGTAATATATTTCATTTCATTACCGCCTAATATTGTTACTATTATTCTAACATAAAAGAGCAATGAAAGCTAGTGGTACCAAGCATTACAGCATACCTTTCTCTTCCGTTTTAGCGGATTTTCAAGATATATATCCTCCTGCATTAAACAAATATCAAATAACGTATGTATATGCAAATGAGGCAGAT
>CAYXUX010000029.1:0-18550 GCA_964468275.1 uncultured Clostridiaceae bacterium | reverse complement strand
ATATCAATTTCTACTCCCCCTACCGCATCTACTTTCTCTACTTTTCCTTCACCTTTTACTGCAACAGGTTCTTCTGTAGATAATTTTGTTACTTTAGAGTCTTTTGCCAGATTAATATCTACATCCTTCGCTCCTTTTGCAACAGTCAAATTGCCTATTGTTCCACCGGATGCTTGTATTTGTACTCCTTCAGCTTGTATTTCTATATTTTCAAAATTTCCTATAAGTTCTATTAATGTATCACCCTCAAGGCCTTCCGCTATTGTCACATAGCCAAAGCCTTCCCCGGTAACATTATCGGTTTCCAATCTAGCACCTGATTGTACTTCCGTTTCATCTATCGTTGTATTTCCTTTTACTAATACTCTAATTTTACCGTCTACTTTTACAATTATTATTTTTGTAAATTCACAGTTTTCGATTACTATACTATTTTCTCCGCCGCCTTTTACTATAGTCTCACCTTTGACTTTCACATTGTAAAGGCGTACGTCTCCGTCTCCTATTCCCTCTCCTAGTATTAAATCTCCTGTTATTTCAGTATCCATTAAGGTTATATTTTTATTGTCAATTTTCACATTACCGTCTATTATGCCGCCTCTGAATATACCGGATTTGGTATAAAGTTTCTTTATACCTTTTGTATAACTTTTTGCAACTGCAATTGCCATATCAGCCCTTGTGAGGTTTTCCGCAGGTTCAAAGGCACCTTCTTTATTTACACTTATATATCCTTTTGAAATAATTGCTGCTATTCCTTTGGCACTCCACTCCTGAATTTTATCTGCATCTTTTAGGTTTGCTAATGCCATTGGGTCTGCATCTCTTTCCAAGTCCAAGATCCTTGCAATAACTACTGCTGCTTCTTGTCTTGAAATATTTGCCGTCGGTCTCATGGTGCCATCGGTAAAGCCTTTTATATAGCCTGCTTTTACAGCTCTGGCTACATGTTCATAGTGCCATTCTCCCTCTTTCACATCGGCAAAATCAATTTCAGCTTCTTCATTAAAGTTGAAGGCTCTATTAACTATAGCCATGAATTCAGCCCTGCTGATTTCTCTGTCCGGTTTGAAACTGCCGTCTACATAGCCGGTTATAATACCTTTTTCAAAAAGCTCTTTGATACTATCTTCTGCATAATGTCCTTCATAATCTACAGCCGATTCTGCAAGCAAAGCAGTGGGAAAAATCAGCAGTATAGATAGCACCAAGCTTATAACCAGTTTAATCCTTGGTTTAAGCTTCATACTTATCCCCCTTATATTATATTTTTATTAGAATGGTAGGACAATTCTCATATTAAGAATATCATAATTTGTAGTCAAGTTGTGTTGGTTGGTTTATATGGTTAACTTTTTGGAATAATTGGAGTTTTTATCATGGAAATGTTAACAAAAGGTCATAGATCTCAACCTTTTAGGTCATTTAATTCCAAAAAAAATATCTTTAGTTCTTCTTCATTCTTCTACTGACAGGTATAGGTGTATCCCGTTTCTTCGAAAGCAATAAAAAAACACCCAATGCCAAATCAAGTCCTATCAAAGCCTGAGGGTTTAAATTTTTGTCAAATTTAAGTGCATGATGGTTGCATTATTATATTAATATATCTTAATTACAGATTAAGAGGTGATTTTATATTTCTTAACAAAAATTATGGATATGTAGTCTTTGTAGAACTTACCATAAGCTTGAAATTAACAAATTTTTAAAAAATGCCTGCAGACATAAAAATTTTTAATTTAGTACGGATTTAATAATACACTTTCTTGTATATGCAAGGCTTCTATTCCCCAATTCAAAAAGAGCCTTTGTCTTAATTAAGGAAAGATTCTTTGATGATTTTAAATTCTCTCTTGATGATGTATATAATGCGCTTATACATCTTGATGAAATAGAGGTAGCATTGCAGCAACATCTTCATGAAAAATTAAGGAAGAGTATAGTTAAGAAAATAAATCTTGTTTATTATCTACTACAAATTATTGCTTTAATATTAAACAAGACTATTTATATAAAAAATACCCTTCAATGGACACATAAATATATCTATTTCTCCCGCATATGCAAAAACAGAAATAAGTATAAAATACCGACAAAAAAACCCATTAAGAAAGTTTTATTGCTTGCTTTCCTACGGGTTTTTAATAAAAGTTTTTCTTTAAAATAATTAACCTTCAGTTTACCTAAATTCAAATACCAATTCTAAAGATAAATTATCATTTATACATCGCCAAGCACGATTCATTATTCTTCAACAAATCGCATTAATACTAATGCAACCTGAGATCGGCTTGCAATGCCATTAGGTTCAAGAGTTATCATTGTTGTACCTGAAATAATTTTTTTTCCCACAGCCCACTGTATGCTAGCTAGTGCCCACCCAGAAACATCTTGTGCATCATCGAAACCTGATAAATTATCTGCCGTAATCACATCGTATCCCTTAAACTCAGCATAACGATATAAAATAGTAGCCAATTGCTCTCGTGTAATGCTATCATTGGGACCAAATGATCCATCTCCGTATCCGGATACTATCTTATTTATTCTAGCCCAAGTAACCGCTTTAGCATGCCAATCTCCTTTGGTCACATCTTTAAAAATATCAGTTGCTTCTATCTCCGATTCTCCTTCCAAACGCCACAAAACAGTCACCAACATAGCACGACTCATAGCAGCATTCGGTTCAAATGTTGTATCAGTGGTACCAACAAATAAACCTTTTTTAAGTGCAAAGTCAACGGCTTCATAATACCAAGCATTTTTATCTACATCTAAATAACGAACACTTGAACTTTTCGTCGTAATCGGTTTTTTATAGTCCACCATATAGATTGAAAGATGTTTTGTAGTAAAATAAGCCATCTTTCTTTCCGGGTCATATTTGGCTTCCATATTTACAAGCTCACCATTATCGTTTACATAATAGATTACCACGCCGTCAGGTGATTGGTCCGGTTGAAGAGTATAAGGCAGGTAAATAGTAACTTGACCATTAAACTCCGTCACTGCACGACCACCTGTCGATACATTTATATTATAAACATGTGCATTTTTAACAACTTCTTTTTGGGCTGCAGTAAGCACAGTAGCTTCCTCAAGAGTTATTTCCACTCCCTCAGTACCGGCAGCCTCAGTAACAGTATTTAAGGCAACAGCATCAAACTCAATTTCTCCTTTAGCCAAAGGAATCTTTACGCTTTCCACTACCTTTTCCCCAGTCTGAGTAATCTCATTAATAATCTGTAAGGTTTCAGTAGGAATGTTCAATGTACTAATTTTTTGAGTGTCTTCTCCAAAATTTAGTGTAACGCTTCCAGCAATCTTTTTCTCTATTAATAGCTTATCAAAATCTTTTTTTTCTATCGACAAGGTTGCTTTAGTACCTTCGATGGCTACAGGCACATCAATTACAGGCTCGTTCACTTCAGACCCTTTGGGTAATGTATCGCTTCCGGGTGATGTTCTCCCTCCGGGTGATGTTCCTCCTCCGGGTGATGTGCCACCTCCAGGAGATGTACTCCCACCTGCTCCCTTTTCCCACTGGCCGGTAAAGGTTACCGCATGATCAGGCATGGTATAAGTATCACCGGCTTTATAAGTCTTTGTGCCGTCATTCCAGCCGGTGAAGTTATAGCCACTACGTCCGAAAGTATTAATGGGAAGGATAAATTTTTCTCCTTCTTCTTTACCGCCTACTGAGGGCGCAGTACCTGTCCCCCCGGTACCGCCTTTAAAGGTTACAGCATAATAAACCGGACCAAGACCTGTAATTGTAACTTCAATATCGTTGCCTGTTGTCGTATATGTATCCCCGGTTATTGTGTTCACTTTATAGTTCCTACTAATTATAGAACCGCCTTGGATTGGTTTTAAAGCTTTCAGTTTAAAAGTTGCAATCACTAGGCTATCTGGTGTTTCAATACCCTCTGCCTTCATGACTACTCGGCTAAGAATGATCCGTTGCCGGACCCTGTCACCCATAGTCCTGACATTAAAACTGTAATCATCGGCTACTGATTTATTGTTTTCCAAAAGGGTAAGATAACTGCTGTCAAAGATTATTTCATCTTGCATAGAGTGCATCATATAGCTACCACTTTTTTCCCCATCAGTCCGTTCCAAAATAACTTTCAAGCTTATTATATCTCCTACCTCAATACTAGCTCTTGAACCACCGTTAACAGTTAGTTCAAAATTATAGCTACGAGAGCTATCCTCTGCTGATACTGTCGAATATAGAAGAGTTAGGCAAAAAATCAGGCTCAATAAAATAAAGATACCCCTTTTTACAATTGTTTCCATATTCCTTCCTCCCTCCTGTCCTGTATAATATATTAGCTATTAAAATTCCGGAAGCAAGAGCATCATGTGCTATTGCTTCCGGTTTACTATATTGATAAAGCTATATCTACTCTACTCCCCAAATCTTATTCAAAATGGCTTGGGCATCAGAACTGTCAACTTTCTCATCGCCATTCACATCAGCTTCCAATCGCATTTGCATACTTACTTTTAAAAACTCGGAATCATCAGCATGGAGCTCACTGTTATACAGTGCATAAGTAAGCACGGCATCAGTAGAGTTGAGCTCTCCATCCCGGATTACATCGCCATCGTAGGCCAGTTCAATGCAGGTGTCACCAGCCACAATCTTTATGTCAGTAAGGGCATCGACCTCCCCTATACTACCAGATACCACATAGAGATAGACATGCTTATCGTTTTTACTGTATTTACTGGAGTAGAACATGGCATTACCGTTGTACTTATAGGCACTATCATTTAGCTTATTATCCACAGTCAGCTTCAGAAGCTTAAAACCAGTTGGTAGGGAGTTAAAGTCGTCAAATTCAATGAATTCCACCTCTCCGCCAACAATATAATTTACAAAAACTTTAATATTGCCAGTGATCTCATCACCCGATATCGTATATTTACCCGCTCCGTCAGCAGTCAGAATCCCAGCTGTACCTTCACCAACAGTATAACTTACCTTATCCAACTGATAGCCTAGGGGAGTCTTTTCAACATTCACAGTAAATACCACATCCGTACCGTAAGTGGCTTTGCCGTCTTCAACACCGGTAAAAACTTCTACGCTATCCGGCAAATCCACATCACAGCTGTTGGCAAAAGCCGTGGCCGTATATTCTGCATTGGCGGTAAAAGCCTTAGCCTTGATGTTAGCAAAATCGACATTACCGCCAGTCTCAGGTTTCCAAGCCGGGGTATCAAGGGTATAGTGTTCTGATGCTGTCAGGATAGGTTCAGTGAATTCTAGATGGTAGCTATCATCAGTCCACAGTCCAACATTATTATATCTTACATAAGCTTTAGCCTCATTAGGCACCATGGTAACATTGTCACCAGCCTTAAAGGTCACGGTGATATTCCAAAGCTTTAATGTAACATTTTCTCCCTTTTCAACCAGTATGCTTTGGACAGCACCCTGTTGGTCAACCACCGGACCATCTTTAATACTGAAAGTTGTTTCCCCGTTGGTAATACCTCTTTTTACCTCGAATTTCAAAGTTGCCAGTTTAAAGCCATCGCCCGTAATAGCGTAACCATCTACCTTGGCACCAGTCAATTTTAGGGTGGTAATAGTACCCTCTGTACTGGAAGTGACACCAAAGTTGGATGCAAGAACGGAGCTATCTTTATATTCCACTTGAGTATTATCATAGGTTACTTCGACAGTGGCTCCGTAAAAATCTTCGTTATGCTCAGAGGTAATAATCACATCCACATTAATATCATCGCTAGGATTCTTATTGTCCGCCTCCGTTACAAGGGAGACAGTATAGTCCTCTTCCGGCCCACGAGTTTCAAATACTGCCGTATAAGTAATATCGTCTTCGGCAATTGCTAAAGACTGACCATCGGGATAAGTGTTTTCCCCATCACTCCATCCCTTGAAATTATATTTAATGTCATTTTCCGATTCCTTGCTGGGTTCATCGTAAGGGTAGTAGATAGGATCACCTTTAACAAATAAATCAATTACATCTTCTTCGCCTTCAATTTCCCAAGTAATATCAACAGTCTTGCCAAAGTGATAAAAACCGGTTCGGTTTTGGTTTTCGATGATTTCTTCATCTGGGAAATTTTCAGGCAGGTCCTGCTCACGAAGAGGCACTGTGGAGAAATTGTAGCCTGCATCGCTAGTCCAAGAACTATCGCCCAATGCCACAATCAAACCGTTTTCGCCTAAAGTTTTGAAATAACCGCCCGATATATCTTCGATATGGGCTTCGTGACTATTTGTTTCACCGTCCACATAAATTGCTACCCCTTCACCAAAAAATACACCTCCGGAAACACTCTCAATGGAATTATTTTTGACCCTAAGCCCGGCAACTTTACCTATAAATGTGCCTCCGCTGATGTTTTCTACAACCGAATCTTCACCGGAAATGTTTATTGCTGATTGGTTTTTGCTGATAAAAGTTCCACCGCTTATTTCCCCTATGGTACTACCATAAGTGCTATTGTTCAAACAACTCAATGTGCTACTGTTCGCATTGTTTATAAAAATCCCGCCGCTGATTGTATTTATGATAGCACGCTGGTATGAATATGCTGAACCGTTAACAAAAGGACTGTAACTTTCACTGTAGAAAAGACCGCCACTGACTGTGTCGATGGTTCCCACATTATCTACACCATAATAAGCAGAACCTGCGAAAAAGTCACCTCCGCTAATCTCCCCTATGTATCCTCCTTCATTATACAAAGCCCGATATTGATCGCTTTTGAAAGTACCTCCACTGATTAAATTGGTATTTCCAACATTAGTATAGGCATTATAATAACCGACATGAAAATTCCCGCCTCTTACTTCACCAACTGTACCATAGTTATAAATCGCCTGATCCCATGCTTTGAATTCGCCGTCAAGGATCAGATCAATCTTTCCACTGCTCCCAACATTAACTGCATCATATACTCCTTCAATATAGCCCCCATCGATGGTGCCTACGGAACCGTCTATCTTCATAGCGCGGGCAAAGTCATCATCTTCCGGTGCATTGATAATCGTGTTATTTTGAACTGTATCAACGGTTCCGTATCGGGAAATTAATACTCCGCCATAGATTGTACAATTTTTTAGCAAGTTGAGACTTCCTTTATCATTATAGGTTCCCACTACAATTGAATTAGCATTTTTTACATCATAGCCATTGATTATACAATCCTCCACTGTATCCACAGCCCCGGCACCAAAATTTAACGCGACCTTATTGTTATTAGATATGCCACCTATTGTACTGGCCGTGAACTCACAATTACTCATAACACCATAGGTTCCACTGCCTTTGCCCGCATAGAAGCTTCCATCACGGACTCCGTCATAAAAATTGCTTACTATAATATTGTCTATGTTAAGAGTACCTGAGTTGATCAGAAATCTTGTATAACGATTTCCTGTTGTATGGGTAAATGCTCCGCCGCCATTCGTTGAGTTGTCGACGATATTCAGTTTTCCTTCTGTCTGTACTTCCACGGTAGCGCTCTCTACGCTATCACCAACGGGTTTATTTTGATGGTCTACAGAACATCCGGCTAAAGCGGAGGCAATAGTATAACCGTTCATATCCAAAGTGATTTCTGACCCATTAGGAATGACGATTCGATCACTCACATCCTCAATCATGGTATTGGCAAGCATGGTTATGGTAGCGGGTTGTTCGGCTCCAATCGTCGCCGCCAATGCCTCTCCAAGGGTTTCATACATCTTATCATCTACTTCGGCTACATTCTGCCCGGTAACATTTATTTTGCCAACTACAAAATTATCTTCACTAGCAAAAATCTCCGTACCCATCTCTCCTTCTGAACTTGCCCACCCTGCGCTAGAAAGAGCAAGATTAATTGGATAGGTACCAGACATAGCATATTCACTCACAGAAAAGTTTAACATAAAAATTTCCCCATCAGGAAAAGCAGCCTCATTCCAGTCGAATTGTATTATTCCTGCATTTACATTTGGCTCAAGAAACCCTGCTATACCTTCAGCTAACGAAATATCTGTGAGGATCAGCATCGAGGCATCATAATCTAACTGTAACCCAATACCTGTAAAGTATGGACAGTCAACAACCGATATGGGAATCACTACATCTGTATCGCCTGACCCAGCATTTGCACTGCCTACTGTAAAGACTGCATTTGTTGTTATCCCTTCTGCGTATAAGTAGGCAGAAAAGCTAAATAGTAAGATAAAAGCAACGAGAATACTGATCCTTTTGCATTTTAATCGTTTCATTTTTACCCCCTCCATTGTTTTTTGCTTGACTCATTTCATATAAAAGAAACTTCTAAAGTCAGTAAATTGTTTTCTCTGCCATATTGATTAATTAAATATATACAAACCTGCGAGGACTTTTCTTAATAAAACTAAATCCATATTAGTAATTCCGTTATCCATATTTATATCTGCTGATAGGGATTGAAAACCTTCAGGTTCGAATGTTTTTGCTAGTATTTTTCTCAACAGTACAAGGTCCATGTTTGTCTTGGCATTATCAAGATTTACATCCCCTAGTTTGCAGGAAATTATAATAACCGACACATCATCATGTACATCGTTGATGTTATAGTTGCCTTGGCCATCGGGCATCAGTACGACTGGCTCACTGCTGCCCATCACATATGTCACTTGGTAAACAAAGCCTTTGCCTGCAGTCGCTGTTGCATCAACGGTAAATATAATATCACCGCCCTCATATATCTCATCATCAAGTTGCCCATCGCTTACTATCGTCCTGCTATCGTCACTGTTACTGTAAATGGTTTGATTATTTACATAGATATTATGGTAAATCTCACCTTCACTGGACCATGACCCATTTCGTTCTTCATTTAGTTCAACGCTTGCCATAATCCAATTATGATATTTCCCGTCCACAACAGGACCTTCCCCATCCCATTCCGACCAAGTTGTATTCACAGCATAGGTCATAGAATAACTGTCTATTTGCCATTGTGTATCATTATAAGACTTATATACTCTGTCGGGATATAAGCGCTTCAGGTTGTAAACCTCTTTGTTTTGATCATAAATATAGGCTCTGGCAGGTAAATCAAATAAAGATGTGTTCGCATCATATTCACCTATAGCGCCATCCTGAACATTATTGCTGTTAACCTGAGCTCCATCAGCGATACTGATGGTTGCAGGATTGTTTATGCCCATTGCGGTTTGTACGATGCCGCCAAAAATTGCCCCATCTGCAATGTTTAAGGTACCGTTTACCAATATTTGCCCAGAGGCACTGAAACCAGCATCTTGCAGAGTCTCCGTGGTGGGATAAAACTTACCGCTCATATCCGATTGAATGAGGCCGTCCAAGATAAATAGGGTAGCATTAACAAATAGACTGGCATCACTGTCTACCCGTAAAATTGCTCCGGGCATGAATTTGATTCTACCATTATAATCATAGTCTCCATTTTGAAGCACTATATTCCAATTATAGGGGATGGGAAACTCAACTTCAGCAGTAGATATAGCAACACCTAGGATCGGCATGGATAAATACTCCAATGTCATCCCACCGCTGAAAGTATAGGTCATCTTGCCAATATCCGTATTGGTCGTGATGTGTTTTGTTTCATCATAATTACGAGTTACACTAGCATCATTAGCTAATTTATACATGCCACTTTCGCCAATAAATTCGATATCGACCTTGTTATATTTGCTAGATGCCCATAAATTGCACCGGCCATAAAGCACAGCTCCGTAATTAATGATAAATTCGTTTTGTATATTCTGCATGGCATATTGTTTAAAAGGTGATTGATCATCAAAATATAGTTCGGCTGTATTCCAACCACCGGCAAAATCGTAAACAATAAAAGGTTCATACACAGCTGCCCCATTTTCGGCTATAACGGTACCGCCACCGACAATAAAGCCCCAGCAGTCTAAAGTCCCCTCGTCCGTAACAATGATTTCGCCATTATTGATGATTTTACCGTGCCAACCGGAGGTATGGCCGTTATAATATTGCCCGGGATAGCTTATCACGCCACCTATATTTAATATACCATCGATAATTAGCTTGACACCTTCATCAATAGTCAAGGTTCGATAGGTTTTATCTGGTGTGGCAATAGTCTTAGAGGCCTGACAGTAATCGCCAACAGTTGTCACACCATCGGCATAACCACTAGTCACAAATTCATCGCTAAAAGGGATATACAGCTTAACATCAGAAGGGATGGTTAAATTTTCTGTTAATCTATAATCATCAAGTAGAATAACGGTATCTCCTGTATCCGCATCCGCTAAAGCCTTCGCCAGACCACCGTCCGCTTCTGAATAAAACTTTTCGTCATTAATGTTGGCTACATAATCTTCAGCAAACGGGGCATTGGGTGCCGCAAAGAGCATATAACCTGTGGAATCATCCTCTTCCTCCTCAGGTTCGCCGGCATCTGCCTCAGAGCCAATTTCGCCAGGCAAATCATCATCTTCTGGCTCATCATCAATAGAAGGGTCTTCGTCTATGTCATCAGGAAAAGGGTCAGTCTCTGTGTATATATCATCGTTAGAATCTGCATCGACTGGGTGTTCCCCTTCCGCCGGGTCATCAATATCAGGATCGCTGTCTTCAGGTTCACCCACCTCGGAAGTGCCATTATCCTCTGTTAGGTCTATTTCCTCCTCACCAAAAACATCGTCTTCCGTTGTTTGTTCCTCATAGATAGTCTCCTCTTCATCAACTACAGGCAAAGTATCCCCTTCAGCAGAAACCGCCATCGGGGAGGAAAGCAAGATGACGATAAGTAATGGTAAAACAATTTTGCAATATCGCTTTATAGAATATAGATAATTTTCTATGGAAATCACCTCCTTGTTAAAGTCTTTTCTATTTATTAGGGAAAATGGGACTGAATAATCAATCCCTCTCCCCCCCATTTCATCTATTGAATACAACCGACAACAACTATTCTGTCAGCTAGCATTGTCTAGTCATCTTCTTTCGTTACGTTTTTAAATGTAGCTACGAGGCCTTCAAGGGTGAACGTTACGCCGTTTTGATTTGTAACAGTCATAATGAAGTGGGCTGTAACTTCTTCGTCATCTTCTAAAAATGCTTCTACTTTTTCTTTGAGACTATTACCGTCACCTACTTCAAACACTGCCTTTGCCAATTCTACTATTTGATCCTCATAATTATCTTTATCCAGTTCGATTGTTCGCCCATGCATGCCAATCTTTACTTCACTGGCATCCCCATAATTTTCGTCAAATACTGCTTCAAGAAACTTTCCAGCAGCTGATTGAACATCTGAAATAATCTGCAATAGATCTTTTGGATAGTCATAACTACTAAAATCAAACCATATATCTAAACTTTCACCATCAAAGCTGTAGGTATAGATCTTACTTTCCGGATCATACAATGTAGCCGCTTCTAGGAATGCTTCCTTGGCTACCTCTTTGGTATCATTTGTGAATGTAGCTGTGAGGCCGTCAAGTGTAAAGGTTACGCCTTCTTGGTTTGTTACAGCCATGGTGAAGTCGGCTGTGACTTTTTCACCATTTTCTACAAATGCTTCTACTTTTTCTTTGAGACTAGTACCGTCACCTACTTTAAATACTGCCTTTGCCAATTCTACAATCTTTTCCATATAATTATTATTATCTAGTTCGATCGTTTGGTCATTCATGTCAATCTTTACTTCACTGGCATTTCCATAATCATCAGCAAATACCGCTTCAAGGAATTCACCAGCGGCTGTTTGGACATCTGAAATAATCTGCAGTAAATCACTGGGATAAATGTAGCTACTAAAATCAAACCCTATATCTAAATTTTCACCATCAAAACTGTAGGTATAGATCTTACTTTCCGGATCATACAATGTAGCTGCTTCTATGAAGGTTTCTTCAGCAGCTTGTTCTTTAGTAATTACCGTAACATCACAACTATCATACTTACTCTTATCAAAATCTGACGTCGCTGTAATAGTCGTCTCGCCTGCAGCTACAGCTGTTACATCACCATCCTTATCTACTATTGCTACATTTTCATTATCTGAACTCCATGTAACAGCCTTACTAGCCCCACCAGTAGTTGTTACATCAACCCCTAACTGTCTTGTATTTCCAACTGTCAATGTTACCGTTTTCGGACTAACACTAATAGCACTTACTTTTGATGTGTCATCTCTATCGTCTCTATCCGACCTAGATGGTCCTGATGGGGTTGTTGCTGCAGGTGTAGGCGTTTCCTTCTTAGGTACATCTACCTTTACACCCGGTGCCGCTTCTACTTTTGTCACTGGCGCATCTATCTTAGTTCCTTCTGTATTTACTTTGGCTGTTTCTATTTTGCCCGCACCTGTTACTGTTGTTGGGACATTGGTTGTTAGTGTTCCTACTTTTGAATCTTTTGCCAAATCTACTTCTACATCTTTTGCTCCTTCAGCAATTGTAAGATTTTCTATTGTTCCACCGGATGCTTGTATTTGTACTCCTTCAGCTTGTATTTCTATATTTTCAAAATTTCCTATAAGTTCTATTAATGTATCACCCTCAAGGCCTTCCGCTATTGTCACATAGCCAAAGCCTTCCCCGGTAACATTATCGGTTTCCAATCTAGCACCTGATTGTACTTCCGTTTCATCTATCGTTGTATTTCCTTTTACTAATACTCTAATTTTACCGTCTACTTTTACAATTATTATTTTTGTAAATTCACAGTTTTCGATTACTATACTATTTTCTCCGCCGCCTTTTACTATAGTCTCACCTTTGACTTTCACATTGTAAAGGCGTACGTCTCCGTCTCCTATTCCCTCTCCTAGTATTAAATCTCCTGTTATTTCAGTATCCATTAAGGTTATATTTTTATTGTCAATTTTCACATTACCGTCTATTATGCCGCCTCTGAATATACCGGATTTGGTATAAAGTTTCTTTATACCTTTTGTATAACTTTTTGCAACTGCAATTGCCATATCAGCCCTTGTGAGGTTTTCCGCAGGTTCAAAGGCACCTTCTTTATTTACACTTATATATCCTTTTGAAATAATTGCTGCTATTCCTTTGGCACTCCACTCCTGAATTTTATCTGCATCTTTTAGGTTTGCTAATGCCATTGGGTCTGCATCTCTTTCCAAGTCCAAGATCCTTGCAATAACTACTGCTGCTTCTTGTCTTGAAATATTTGCCGTCGGTCTCATGGTGCCATCGGTAAAGCCTTTTATATAGCCTGCTTTTACAGCTCTGGCTACATGTTCATAGTGCCATTCTCCCTCTTTCACATCGGCAAAATCAATTTCAGCTTCTTCATTAAAGTTGAAGGCTCTATTAACTATAGCCATGAATTCAGCCCTGCTGATTTCTCTGTCCGGTTTGAAACTGCCGTCTACATAGCCGGTTATAATACCTTTTTCAAAAAGCTCTTTGATACTATCTTCTGCATAATGTCCTTCATAATCTACAGCCGATTCTGCAAGCAAAGCAGTGGGAAAAATCAGCAGTATAGATAGCACCAAGCTTATAACCAGCTTAACCCTTGGTTTAAGCTTCATACAAATCCTCCTTATATTATTTTTTTATTAGAATAGTAAAGATAATCGTTATATAAACAATATCATAATATATGGGCATGTTGGTACTACGTGTCATATATGGTTTATCTTATGGATCATTTGGATTTCTTGATACGAAAAGATATTTAAAAACCTATATTTTTCAACTTCTAACGCCATTATACACCAATAAAAATATTTCTAATTCTTTTTTCATCCTTCTGCTTACCGGTATAGGTGTATCACAGCCTTTCATTTTAATAACGTTGTTTTCAAAGCTTTTTATCTTGTATAGGTTAACTATATATCCTTGATGGCATCGGAAAAAGCAGCTGGATTCAATACTGTCACTTATGCTTTTCAGTGAACCATAGAAAAGATATTCGCCGCTTGTTGTCACCAGTTTAACTTTCTTCAGTACTTTTTCAAAATAAATGACCTTTGAATATGGTATTCTAATTAATCTGCTGTCTATTTTAAAAACAAAGCTTTTGGTATTTTCTTTCCAAAATTTGATTTGTTCATATCTGGTTACTATGCAATCAAGGCATTCTACCAATTCATTCATTTTAAATGGCTTTATAATATAGCAACTGCATCTTAAATCCCATGCATCAGCTGCCTTGTATCTGGCACCGATGCATATGAGTTGCATATCGGGATTAATAAGCCGTATGCTTTGAATAATTTGATATTCATCTTTTAATATCATATTGATATCAGTAATAATAATGTCGGGAATAATTGATTTGATGGTATCAAGAATCTTCTCCTTCTTGCTTTTGACTATGCTAAGTTTTGTTTTTAGATTAGTTTTTGATATGTAATCAGCATATTCTTTGGCTATTGATGGTTCTTCCCATATTAATAAAGTCAACACAATAACCTACACCCCCCGTTTAAGCTTGTGAACATATGTGACTGATTGTTCTTTTGTTATAATAATATCATATGATATGGACAAGTCATCTATAAATGTCATAAACGGTTACTTTCTTGGTATTTTTGGTTTTCCTAGTGAGCTTTGATGAAAAAAAGGTTGTCTAAGATTCTTCGTCGCAAGCTCCTCAGAATGACAGTGGGAAAAGGAGCTTCTCATAATAACAGTAACTCAGAATGACGAGGTAGAGGAAAAACTCAGAATAACAGCGGTTTAGAATTCTTCGTCGCGAGCCCCTCAGAATGACAGCAAGAGAGGAGCTTCTCAAAATAACAGCGAGAGAAGGGGCAGGAGCCTTTGGATTATATTTTAAAATAATCAACTCCTGCTTTAAATATCGGTTGGTCTTTTACACCGGGTATATTTGTTCCCACATACTGACCTTTTCTTTCCGAATGACCCATTTTGCCCAGTATTCTTCCATCGGAGCTTGTTATGGCTTCTATTGATTTTGTCGAGCCGTTGGGATTATAGGACACATACTGTGCGGCTATTTGACCCTTTTCTTCTAATTCTTTTATTATCTCTTCACTTGCCACAAATCTGCCTTCCCTATGAGCAACAGGTAAAGTATATATATCACCAAGATCCGAATATGAAAACCAAGGTGATAGTATTGATGTAATCTTTGTATCAATCATCGTTGATATATGATTACCATGATTATTAACTGTTAAACTGCCATAGGGTAATAATCCGGATTTCAACAAGGCTTGAAATCCATTTCCTATTCCCAGCATTAAACCGTCTTTATTTTTCAAAAAAACTTCTATGGATTCTCTCACTTTATCCGTCTTCAAAATTGCAGTAATAAAATTAGCCGCCCCAAAGGATTCATTTCCTCCTGTGAAGCTGCCTGATAAGGCAATTATTTGTGTGCTTTCTATTTCTTTCACCAATTCATTTATTGACTCTGCAATAGCTTCTTTAGTTATATTTCTAATAATAAATGTTTTCGTATGGGCTCCTGCTTCTTCAAAGGCTCTTTCCAGTTCGTATTCGCTATTGGTTCCGAGGAAAACGGGAATAAGGACTTTAGGTTTTTTTACACTTATTATCGGCTTTTCAACATTTCTCAGCTTATATTCTTTTATTATACCTTTACTTTCAGTTTCCGGCTTTTTATTTTTGGTTTTGGAGCCTATTGGAAAGATTTCATCCAGTGTATCGCTCCAAGACCTATATGCTTCTTCCAATAAAATATGGGTGTCTCCAATCCTAATTATTTTCTTATCACTGGTTTTACCAAGCAATATACTTTCGATATCATTTAACATTTCTATATTGAAGTCATTGTTTACTTCTATTACAAATGAGCCTAAATCCGGTTCAAATAATTTATCTATATTAAAATTATTCGCAATTTCCATTCCTATTTTATTTCCAAAGCACATCTTTGTTAACTCTGCAGCTATTCCCCCTTCTTTTACCGTAGCTATTGATAAAATAGAATTATTTTTGACAAGTTCATTTATTTTACTGTAGAGTTTTCTTAAATAATCAAAATCAGGTATATGGTTATTATCTTTTTTAATAGGCAAATATAGTACATCACTGTTAGGGTTTTTAAACTCCGGGGTTATACTGTTTCTTGCATCCATCATATCCAATGCAAAGACAACCAATGTAGGCGGTACATGTATATCCATAAATGTACCGGACATGCTGTCCTTGCCGCCTATAGCAGGCAGGTCTAATTCTTTTTGCACTTTATAAGCACCCAATAGGGCTGCAAAGGGCTTGCCCCATTTACGTTTGTCATCGCCCAGTTTTTCAAAATACTCCTGCATGGTAAGCCTTATCTTTTTATAATCTCCGCCCAATGCAATAACTTTTGATACGGCCTGAATAACCGCATATATACCACCGTGAAAAGGACTCCATGTGGATAGATAGGGATTGTAACCAAAGGTCATTGCTGTAGAAGTATTTGTTTTTCCCCTTTGAACAGGCAATTTCATCAAAAGGCCCTCCGAAGGTGTATCTTGGTACTTCCCGCCAAAGGGTGATAATATGGTGTTACCTCCTGCACTGCTATCGAACTTTTCTACAAGTCCTTTTTGACTGCAAACATTTAAATCTTTTAAATTATCCAGCCATTTTTCTTTTATATTGTTCTTAAATGATGCATCACTTGTAAAGAATTCTTTTTCTTTTGGTGCTTCTACATATATGTCTGTCCTTTGCCTTACACCGTTTGAGTCTAAAAATTCTCTTTTTATATCTACAATGGCATTGCCTTTCCATATCATTGTTAACCTACCGTTATCGGTAACCTGGGCAATCTCTGTTGCCTCAAGATTTTCATTATGTGCATGTTTTATGAAATCATCTTTATTATCGGCGCTTACTACTACCGCCATTCTTTCTTGGGATTCCGATATGGCAAGCTCCGTACCGTCTAAACCGGCATATTTGACCGGTACTTTATCCAAATCAATATATAGGCTGTCGGCTAACTCACCTACAGCGACAGATACGCCACCTGCACCGAAGTCATTGCATTTTTTTATCATTTTACTGACTTCAGGTTTTCTAAAAAGCTTTTGTATGTATCCCTCAATTGCCGCATTACCTTTTTGTACTTCCGCTCCGCTTTTTACCGCTGATTCTTCATCGTGTTCTTTTGATGAGCCTGTTGCACCTCCGCAGCCGTCCCTGCCGGTACGTCCTCCCAATAATATAACTGCATCGCCGGGTACGGGCTTTAGCCGTACTACATTTTCTTTGGGTGCAGCAGCTATGACAGCACCAAGCTCCATTCTTTTGGCTACAAAACCTTCGTGGTAGATTTCCGCTACCTGACCTGCGGGGAGCCCTATTTGGCTTCCATAGGAGCTATATCCTGCTGCGGCTGTTGTTGTTATTTTCCTTTGAGGAAGTTTGCCGGGCAGGGTTTTGTCAAAGGGTATGCGAGGGTCACCGGAGCCGGTAATCCTCATAGCACCATAGACATAGGACCTTCCTGATAAGGGATCTCTGATTGCACCGCCCAAGCAAGTAGCCGCACCGCCAAAGGGTTCGATTTCCGTAGGGTGATTATGGGTTTCATTTTTAAACATTACAAGCCATTTTTCCGTTCTACCGTCTATATCTATCTCTACTTCTATGCTTGCGGCATTTATCTCATCGGATACTTCTAAATCTTCCAAGCTTCCTCTTTTTCTCATTTCCTTCATGGCTATTTGAGCGATATCCATCAGGCACATTTCTTTTGTTTTATCTTGATATACGTATTTTCTCGCATTTTTATAGTCTTCAAAGGCCTTTTCAATATCATCTTTATATTTGCTTTCTTCTATTTCTACCTTATCTATAATAGTATTAAAGGTGGTATGTCTGCAATGATCCGACCAATATGTATCTATAACCCTTATTTCTGTGATGGTGGGGTTTCGTTTTTCTATGTTTTTAAAATAATCCTGACAAAATTTCAAGTCTTCTTTTGTCATCGCCAAGCTCAAAGTATCTAAAAAATGCTCGACATTTTCTACATCAATAAAGTTATTTAAGACTTCTACTTGATCAGGTATTACCGGGTTATCTACTAAAGTTGCTGGCTTTTCTATAGCAGCTTCTCTTACTTCCACAGGGTTTATGTAGTAGTTTTTTATTTTTTCAAATTCATCATCGCTTATATCCCCATGCAATATTATCAGTTGAGCTGTCTTTACTTTTGGCCTTTCTTCAAGGGATAAGGCTTGCAAGCATTGAGCGGCAAAATCAGCTTTTTGATCATATTGTCCCGGTAGATATTCGGTAACAAAGAATTTGTCTTCTTTATCTATTACGAGTTTTTCATCGTAAATTAAATCAACTGAAGGATCTGAAAAGACTATTGTCTTTGCTTTTTCATATATTTCATCGCTTACACCTTCTATGTCGTATCTATGGATTATTCTTATGGATTTTAGTTTCTTGATTTTTAGGAAGTTTTTTAGTTCTTTCAGTAGTAGATTCGCTTCTACTGCGAGTTCCGGTTTTTTTTCTACGTAGATTCTTTTGATTTTATTCAATAGTCTCACTCCTTAGTTTTTTAGGTTATACCGGGCG
>CAYXUX010000028.1:5168-18574 GCA_964468275.1 uncultured Clostridiaceae bacterium | reverse complement strand
ATATCCGGAGGTTATTTATTTTTCAAACTTCATTTCATTTGTTACAGGAATGCTTATTTTTTAAAACCAACTTTTTGTTCCTAGAACATGTAACCATTCACGTTTTCCATACATCATATAGTCAAATCTTAAATATTTTCTGCCTCTTTCTTTAATAAATTTCACGCTTAATGGTTCAAAACTTTCTTTAGCTTCTAGGCCAATTCCATCAGTAAAATTTTGCAAAAATCCTAAAAACATTTCCCGATTTAATATAATTTTATTAAACCCTTTAATATTATTTGTATTATACATTATATCACCCCCACGTACCATACCCATATATAGTATATACCCACATATATACTATGTCAACATATATTATTTACAAATACGATAATAATCATTATAATATATTTAGAGGTGATATAATGATAAAAATAAAAATTAAAGAATTACTAAAAGAAAAAGATAAATCTATGTATTGGTTATCAAAAAAAACAAATATAAGTCAAAATGCAATTAGAAGAATTGTATCAGGAAAAACAGATTCCATAAAATTTAGAAATATTGATGCTATATGCACTGCTTTAGAGTGCAGAATTGAAGAAATCATTGAATATATTCCTGATAAATATTAAATAAAAAAGGGATTAGGGTAGATAATAAATCTACCCTTTTACAACGCATCAATTCCCGTTGTCCAGTTGTTTTTAATTTCTGGAGGAAGTTGGATTCGAACCAACGGAAAAACAACAAACCTACCAATTATGTCTATATGCTATTTTCGAATGAGCGAAATAATATTATCTTTAAGTTATTCGATATAATATAGTATTTACAATGGGTATAAGGTTTTATTTTAATTTTTATGTTATTTTTATGACTTTTAATCATGGCATAAGCTAGTGTTTTCAATGGTTCGAACGATAGCAATTGTGATTAATAACATCATATATATAAATATAAATATGCAAAAGTTTATTTATATTTATATATTTTGTTAATTAAATTCATAAAAAAATGTAATAACATTAACATTTCTGTTAATCACCTCTATATATGTAACTTTTAAGCAAATTTAAGTGATTTTAATTTTAAATAAGGTATTTATACCTTTTTGGGGTTAAAGTGTCTATATTTTGATTGTATAAAGCCACAGACATATTAAAAAGTATCAATTCATTATACATTTTATGTATATAATCAATTAATACTTTTCTACAAAAAAAACTACCGTAAAGGTAGTTAGGATTTTTATGGTAGGTGTGTAGGGAATCGAACCCTAGACCCGTTGATTAAGAGTCAACTGCTCTACCATCTGAGCTACACACCCATTATGCAATTTTGTCAAACTTAATCTGTACTCTTTTTTCAAATAACCGCATAGTTCGTGAGTCAATTGCTCTACCATCTGAGCTAATGGCGCATGTTATTTTAATGACTTTCAAAATCGACTTCTTAATTATACAAAATATAAAATCCTATGTCAACACCGAGACATACTACAAACCGGCTTCAAAAAATATTTCAATTTGTTCGTAGCCTAGTTCTCTAAGCATATCCTCCAAATATGATTTTAAATT
This sequence comes from uncultured Clostridiaceae bacterium, assembly GCA_964468275.1. Lineage (GTDB taxonomy): Bacteria > Bacillota > Clostridia > Lutisporales > Lutisporaceae > JAAYKT01. The sequence goes on along the minus strand of CAYXUX010000028.1, from coordinate 17,009 downwards.
ATTATCCGCTTCTTTTAAAAATCCCTTTTCAATCAGTTTTTCTTCTATGCCGGATTTCTCTAAAACTATTTGTTCAAATACCTCACTGATACTTAATTCATTAAAAATAGAACTTTTTTCATCATAGACATATAAACTGTTTTCGTCAACAACATGATCCAATATTTTGGAATTCTTTACTATAAGTCTTATGCTTTTATCTTCTTCTGATGCAATCTTTATACTGCCCGCATCAGTTCCCGCCTTAATATAACCGTCATACTTTATTAAAAAACTTTTTTCCGTAAATGGTATATTAAAATCTTTTAGCTTCTTCTTATTCTTATATGCAATAACATCACTATAATAATATTTAATAGTGGACAACTCCGATATTTTTTCCATCTTTTCAAACACTATACTTGTATCTACTTCATTAATCTCTTTTGGTCCAAAATTCCCGAAATTCTTCCTCGTTGTTATAACAAGACCGATTATAGAAAGTATAAGTACAATTAATAGTATTAAAATAATAACCGTCTTTGAAATCCGGACCTTCTTCGTTTCCATATCTATAAACCCCTTTACATTCCTTCAGCTACAACAAATATTATATTAGCCTTTTTCAATAGTGTAAATGGTAAGTTTTCACCGTTCCAAAAATAAATTGATATGATTATATCAAGAATGTTTAATCAAAAAATCCAAAGCCTCGTCCTTAGACACCGGCCTGCTTATAAAATACCCTTGTGCTATATCGCATTTATGACTAAAGAGAAAATCCAGTTGTTCCTTTGTTTCTACCCCCTCAGCTACAGCTTTTAGCTCCAGCTTATGTGCGAAGGAAATGATTGAACTTGTTAAGATACTCTTTTCTTTAGAAGTCACGACTTCATCAATAAATGATTTATCTATTTTTAAAATGTTAATAGGAAGTTCTCTTAAATAAGTTAAAGATGAATACCCTGTGCCAAAATCATCTAAAGAAATACTAACACCCAAATCATTTAGTTTTCTAATTTTATCCATGTTTTGCTCTACAAATTCCATTAAAATTGTTTCAGTTATTTCTAATTCCAAATATTCCGGTCTTAAACCTTTCTCCTTTACGGTATCCATAATCATATTTACAAAATTATCTTGCATAAGCTGTAAAATAGAAATATTCACTGCCACTTTCAAATGTGAGTATCCCATCTCCTGTAAATGCTTAATAAAATCACAAGCCTCATTTAATGCAAGTTTTCCTAACGAAAGTATAAGTCCTGATGATTCCGCTACATCTATAAATTCTGCGGCAGGTATAAAACCGTATTCTTCGCTATTCCATCTTAACAGCGCTTCAAAACCTCTGACTTTACCTGTTGAAATCTCTAACTGAGGCTGGTAATGCAACAAAAATTCATTATTATTTAAACCTTTTTTTATGTTGTTTTCTATAGCCATATTCTTTATAAAAACTTCATTCATTTCATGATTATAAAATACATATTTCCGTCTGCCGGTTTCCTTAGCATGGTTCATGGCAGTATCGGCGGCCTTCATCAACTCATTGAAGCTAGTCCCATGATCAGGGTAAATAGCAATGCCCATGCTAAAGGAAATGTTTATAGGCGTGTTTTCTATATAAAAACCTGATTCTACAGCTATCAATAGTTTATCGGCATAATCACTAATCTCTTTGATATCGGAAAAGCCTCTTATTAAAATCATATATTCATCGCCGCCCAGTCTTGAAGTCCAACTGTCCTGCTTTAGAATTTCTTTTATTCTCTCTCCTACTCTTATCAAAAGATTGTCCCCGGCATTATGCCCCAATACATCATTGACATATTTAAAATTATCTAAATCCAAAAGTAGCAATGCAGATTTGATATTTGAGTTCTTAACATGAGTATCAAATAAATTTTTTAAGCTCGCCCTATTAGGTAATCCGGTAAGAGTATCAAAATAGGCTAACTTATGTATTGTTTTTTGATTGCTTAATAATTCATCATATTGTTGTCTTAATGTTTCTTCCGATGCATAAAGTTCTTCATAAAGAGATATTAGCTCATCATGGTTCTCAATTAATGCCTTTTCCAATTCAACTCTTTTTGTTATATCTATACCAATTATTTCAAATTTACTGCCTCTGTATCCTGATAAAATATCCAGGTTCCAGTAGATGTAAAATTCATCATTATTTTTACCTTTTAATGAAAGCTCGTAATTATCAATGCTATCTTTTTTAGCTATAATATCTAAAAGCTTTATGCACTTATCTTCATAATCATCACAAACTAAATCCTGAAGCTTTAATTTCCCTACTACATCTGTGGTTTTGTAGCCCAGTATTAATTCCGCATATTTATTAAAACTATAAATATTTCCTTGAGAATCAATATTCATTACAATAAGGTTTGCTGCTTCTATCGCAGTGCTGACAAAAGCTTTTTCTTCTTCGAGAGTCCTTTTCAAATACTTGGTATAGATGTGTGCTCCTGTAAAGGTCAACAAAGTCAATATAAGTATAGCGATTATAAAATTGTATATTCTGTCTACACTTTTAAATATTTGATTCTTTGGAGCGGAAATTACAAAAGACCAATCTGTTCCGTTTATTTTTGAATAGCCGGCATAAGTCACAGAATCATCTAAAACATACTGACTGCCGCCCTTTTCACTTTCTAAAACCTTTATAAAAAAATCATAAACACTTTTATCGTATGATTTATCTTGCCATTCCTTTAAAGGGTTTAACCCTTCTTTTACATATTCTCTATTTTTATGGGCAATTATAGCACCTTTACCATCCACTATATAAGAGCTTCCATATTCACCCAATACAACGCTGTCAGCTATGGTGCTAAGGGTCTCGATGTTTTCTATAGAAAATAATATTCCTGTAATTTCATCATTATAAATAATCGGAACTGCAAACGTTATAACCAGATTGCCGTCCGCTCTGCTAATTACCGGTTCAGATATATTCTTTTTCCCGGCCAGTGCTATCTTAAAATATTCTCTGTCTCCTACGTAGGGTGTTTGATTATCGGTGGTAATAGCATTACCCGATACATCGGAAATAGCAATCATAGATAAGTTTCTTCTGTGTACATCTCTTCTTAGCTTTTCAAATTTTATGTCCATAGAAATTTCCGGATCTATAATTGTATTCCCAGTTGCAATAGTTTCAATAACATCTAACCGACCTTGCAATTCATTTCCTACTGCCTTTGATCCAAGAGAGGCGATCTCTGTAAGGGCTTCTGTTACATTAGATATGATGGCTTTTGAAGCAAAATGATATATTAATGCCGCTATGGAAATAGAAATGACTATCGTTATTATAACACTTCTTATAAATCCTTTTTTATGGAGATGTTTTGTCATAAAAAACCTTCCTTTAGGCATGTACCTTTCCTCATAAACCTGTAATCCAATAATTTAAAGCATTTAATAAGTTTTTTCCTATTAAAATATAATTATACTTTTAATGTATAATAGTACACTTCTTTATAAAATAAACCAAATTATTTAGATATAGAAAGGGCTATAAAGCGACAAAAGAATAAGTAAAAATATTTGAAAAAACCTATTTATATAATAATAGACTATGTTTTTCAATTATTCAATGTTTTTCTACATATTTCTTACTTTTAATATATAAACATTACCTTTCACATCTCAACCGTAACTATTGATCAGATTTCCAAAAACGTAGGGAGGCTTATCAAGCTCTCGAATACATACACGGGCGATTAATAATTGCCTCTACGGAGCCAAGGTCACTTCTTTGGGTTCAAAATTCTTCGGCTAAAGCCTCAGAATGACGGGAAAAGTTAGAAGCATGGAATACTATTAGTCTTGTAACTTAGTAATCATAACAAATATGATAAACTGATTAAGATTGCGTTGCATTTGTTTATTCTCTTTTATTGCCGCAATAAGGGCAATATTCATAATCCGGTTTTATAACGCGACCGCAATTTTTGCACTTAAATTCCATTGGCGGATGACTAAAAGGTATGCCTTCTGCAGATTTTAAGTCCCAATAATTAATCTCAATGCTATCTCCTCTTTCTATTCCTTTACCCTTATCCTTGGGAATTTCATAAACAAAACCGCAGTTTTTGCAAACAACAAAATATCTTTCATTCCATTTAATAAGGGGAATAAAGAAGAAATGAAATACATTGTAAACCTTTATCAGACTGCCATCAGTGTTTATATTACAGTTCTTGCACTGAATATTTGTTAAAGCTTTTATATCTTTTTTCTTGCTTTCTATGCCAAAAATCCCAATAAAGAACATAATATCCCTCACTATTGATGCACTTATGCATCTTTATTAAGCATCAATTTTTCCAATTCCAGAGGCTCAATATGCTTTCCATTTTTATAAACTCTCATATTTCCACCGGAAATTTCATCAATCAAGACTATATTTTTTTCTTTTCCTATCTTACCGAATTCAAATTTTATATCATAAAGCTCAAGATTCTTTTTAGCTAATTCATCTTTTACCGTATTGCCGATTTCTTTTGTAAGTTTTATTAATGTGTCATATTCCTCCTTTGTAGTTATCCCTAACATTACCAAAGCATCTTCTGTAATGGGCGGATCATTTCTGTCATCATCTTTTAATGTTATTTCTACAAAGGCATCCAGAGGCTGACCTTCCTCCACATATAAACCGTAGCGCCTGAGGAAACTGCCTACAGCCCTGTACCTGCAAATAACCTCAATGCCTTTACCAAATGGCTCCCCATGTTTTACTATCATAGTTCCTTCTTTGATATCTGCACTAATATAATGGGTGGGGATCCCTTTTTCCTCTAATATTTCAAAAAACATTTTTGTCAATCTAAGCGCCGACATCCCGGCACCTTCTATTGTCAAACCTACTGTATTTGCCCCGGGATCAAAAACTCCATCCACCCCGGTGACATCATCTTTAAATTTTAGCAAGCAATTTCCATCTTCCATTTCATATACGTCTTTTGTTTTGCCTTTATATATAAGTTTCATTTATTATCTCCTTTGCAGAAATTATTAATATTCTATATATTATACTTTTTCAATTAATTTATTTCAAAATTCAATACCTTTTCTGGCTTCTAATCCTTCTTTATAATAATGCTTTAGCTCTTTCATCTCTGTTACAAGATCTGCTAAATCTACTAATTCTCTTGGTGCATATCGCCCGGTTATAACTATTTCCGTTTCTCTTTTTTTATGTTCCAACATTTTAATTACTTCTTCTACAGTAAAAAGCTTATAATAAAGTGCTATATTGAGTTCGTCAAGCACTATTAAATCATGCTCCCCTTTTTCTATTATATACTTACAATAGTTTAAACCTTCCCTTGCCGCTGCTATATCTTCTTCTGTCGGGTCATTAAATATAAAACAATCTCTTCCAAACTGTTTTATTTCAAACTTAGGCAAATATTCTGAAGCTTTTAATTCACTGTAATCCATTCCTTTAATGAACTGGCCAAAAAATACTTTTTTACCCGCACATACAGCCCTTAATGATAATCCCAAGGCGGCAGTAGTCTTCCCTTTACCATTACCTGTATAAATATGTAACTGACCTCTATTACTCATTCCATGATATCCTTTCCTATTTATTATTTTTATCCTATCATGTTTAGGTTAAACCGACAACATTTTATTAAATTTTAAAAAATTATTGATATCATCAATGATAATCATGTATAATAGATAATAGTTATCGTTTGCCATAAATTAATATAAACTTATTTGAAAGGAGTGTTCACATGCCAGAAGAATTTAAGGCAGGATGTCAAAGACCACCGATAAAAAAGCCTGTACAAGAACAGACAGAGAATAAAGAAGTATTTGTAAAGGAGGAAAAGCAATCTATGGTTAAAGTTGGTAAACCGGCACCGGATTTCACAGCACCGGCATTTTATGAAGGTAAATTTTCGAATATTAGTCTTTCTGAATATAAGGGACAATGGGTAGTATTATGTTTCTATCCGGGGGATTTCACTTTTGTCTGAGCTACTGAAGTTTCAGCAGTTGCTGAAAAGCACGACGAATTTAAAGAATTAGGTGTTCAGGTCCTTTCTGTAAGCGTTGATAGCATCTACGTACATAAGATTTGGAACGAAAGTGAATTGTCAAAGATGATAGGCAAGGATATACCATTCCCGATGTTATCAGATCAAGACGGCAGTATTGGCAGACTTTATGGCATATACGATGAAGACAGCGGTGTGGAAACAAGAGGCAGATTTATCATAGATCCGGACGGGATAATCCAAGGATTTGAAGTCCTTACTCCTCCTGTAGGTAGAAATGTAAGCGAATCAATAAGGCAAATCAAAGCCTTCCAATTGGTAAGAGAATCTAAAGGAACAGAAGCCACTCCGGCAGGTTGGAAACCCGGAAAGCAAACTTTAAAACCGAATCCGGACTTAGTAGGCAATGTCTGGAAGGTGTGGAAGGTCAAAGAAGCTTTTGAAGATTAAGCTTTAAAATAGCAATTTATTATAGCTATCCAATTTCATATTGGATGGCTATAATTTTATGAATTTTTATTTTGAACGATGAAGAAAAGTCTAATATCTTGAATATTCCCATATCCCAATACTTAATTTTTTTGCAATTTTATATATCTCATTTGATTTGATTGCGGTAGGGGCAATCTGTGATTGCCCGGTACAACAGTTTTCCATTGAAACATAAGATCCTTCGCTATCGCACAGGATGACGTTCATGATAACTTGATAATTATCAGATTTATAGTTAATATATGGGCAAGGAGACTGAGTAATATTTTGTGACTTATATAATAATATAAAATGAGACTGATTTGGAGGTAAAGTCCATGAATAAAAAAAACCTTAAACAATTTTTTAAATCCTTGGATCGTTCATTTTTTATAGATAATGAATTTAAAAGCTGCGCCGGGCTTGATAGGGCTCTACCTATAGGACATGAGCAAACAATTTCTCAACCTAGCTTGGTTTTAAAAATGACTGAGCAGCTATCTCTTAATGAAAACTGCAAAGTGCTGGAAATTGGAACGGGCTCCGGTTATCAAACTGCTTTTTTAGCCGAATTTTCTAAAGAAGTTTATACCATAGAAAGAATCGAAGAACTGGGGAAAAGTGCAAGAAAAAAATTAGAACAGCTAGGCTATGGTAATATCCATTATAGGATTGATGATGGCAGTGAAGGCTGGCCGGAACATGCCCCTTATGATAGGATAATTGTCACGGCAGCCGCCGAACAGGTTCCTGATGAACTGGTCGAACAATTAGATATCGGAGGGATTATGGTTATACCTGTTGGCCCCCAAGGTTCACAAAAGCTAAAACTGATTAAACGTGATATAAGCGGAAAAATACAAAGTGAAACTATTGGGCATGTTGTCTTTGTTGAGATGAAAGGTAAATATGGCTGGTCTAAATAAAGCCAAATGTGATTATTGGGGGAATAAGTATGAATAAAAATGCTAGAATTTTTGTTATTTTTACTTTACTTTTAATATTTGTTATAGCTTTCAGTTTAATAACAACTACAGACACGTTGAAATTTAATATCACTACTGATAATAAAACAGATTTCCAAGGAAATAATTTGGAAGTACATTTTATTGATGTAGGCCAAGGAGATGCAATTTTAATAACACAAAACAATCATAATATGCTTATTGATGCCGGGGATAATAAATATGAAAAGACTGTAGTTAACTATCTTAAAAAACAAAGCATAAAAAAGCTGGATTATGTAATAGGAACTCACCCTCATTCCGATCATATCGGAGGTTTAGATGCAGTCATAGATGCCTTTGAAATTGGAAAAGTGATAATGCCAAAAGTGGAACATACCACAAAAACTTTTTTAGATGTATTAACTTCCATTAAAAATAAAGGGTTAAAAGTTACTGCTCCTAATGTAGGTGATATATATAAATTGGATGGGGCTAAATTTACAATAGTGGCTCCAAATAATAAAACTTACAAAGATCTTAACAACTATTCCGTTGTTATAAAGATGGAATACGATAAGACTTCATTTTTATTTACAGGGGATGCGGAAGTCTTATCTGAGAAAGAGATATTAAATAACAAAATAAATATCGAGGCAGATGTTCTAAAGGTAGGACATCACGGAAGCGATACTTCATCATCAGCTGAATTTTTAGATGCCGTAAAACCTAAATATGCTGTTATCCAAGTAGGTGAGGGAAATAAATACGGACACCCAACAGCAGAAACTTTAAATAAATTGAAAAATAGGGATATAAAAATCTATCGTAATGACCTAGATGGAAACATTATAGCAGTAAGTGACGGTAATGAGATAATTTTCACTTTAGAAAGAAATCTAAAAAAAGATAATCCGCCTAAAGAATCTGAAGAATCCTATGAAGAATATGATATATATATTGGGAACAAGAATTCAAAGGTATTTCATGTAGATACTTGCAATTCATTACCAATTGAGAATAACAGAAAATATTTTGAAACTTTTGAAGAAGCTTTAAATGCAGGATATACACCCTGCAGCAAATGTATAACCCAATAAAACATTTAGGATAGGATGTTTCATATAAAGAAACGGAATACTTTAAATGATATTACGGAGGATAATAAAATGAGAGTTATAATAGACCGATTCGAAGGCGATTATGCCGTCTGTGAAAAAGAAAATTTTGAAATGATAGATATCGAAATAGAAAAACTCCCTGCTAATGTTAAAGAGGGAGATGTTTTAATCATTGATGGTAAATATATAAAAATTGATACCATTGAGACTGAAAAAAGGAGAAAAGAAATCCAATCTCTAATGGATGAGCTGTGGGAATAACTTTATCTCCGACGGAGACATTAGCATCCTCAGCCGCCTCTTCTAGGAGCCGGAGAAGTTTTGCTTGAACCGGAACCAAAACTGGAAGTGCCTTCAAATACTTGTATAATATTTTTGCCTCCGCATTTGGGGCATTTTATTTTATCTTTATCTGTTATACTGACTACTTCAAAAAACTTTTCACCACAATCATTACATTTAAAATCCAACAAGGCCAATGAATTCCCTTCTCTCTCTGATTATTTCAATATACCTCAAGGGGGTATGTAACCATTATATAATATTTTTTTCGAATTTTCAATAAAATTATAAATATTTATCTTTTTAATTTATTATTTAGTTACTGTCCACACTTTAATTATTTCTTATAAGCATACACGGGCGAATGCTGCTCGTCCCTACTATCACTCCCACAACGCAATCTTAACCAAATACTTGCTAATCTCCTTTATAAAATATATAACCATGTATTAATTTTGTATCGTCACAATAGAAGCTGATGGAATAATCACCGCTTTCATATGAAAGGACCTGTTTATCTTCTTTAAAGATAGCCAGTTCGTCATCAAAATCATTATCAGAATCATTAACTATATATGATTCGGGATTATCGCCCATTATATTTTTTATCTTTTCTATACTGTCTCCTATTTCAATTCCATAAATAATTGTATCACTTTCAAAGCCAATATGCCTGATAGTCGGATCTTCTATCCATGTTATAAATGTTAGGTCTCCATAACTGTACCATTCGCCTCCGGCCCAATAAAAAGGTTCAACTACCGGCTGTCCCCATTGCTCAATAACATCGTTTATATTATCCCCTATTTGAAAATCAAATTCGTTGACAACTCCTATGGAAAGAAGCTCCATCGGATTTATTTCCTCATTTTCGTCAGGCTCATCAGGAGTCTCGTTAACAGAATTTTCTTCAATGCCATTTTTTTCCTCTACTACAGCTTCTATCTCGTCACTTTTCGCAGCCTCCGGAATTTCAACTTCCGGCTTTCGCCGACAACCAAAAGCAAAAAGTACGCTTACTATAATTATAAAAATTAATAAGAATCTTTTGTTCATAAAACCCTTACCACCTTTTAAATTTTTTTGGGCTTTCATAATAAACTTCTTTCTTATTCCATATTACAGATAATATCTATTCTTGTAAACATAAAACATTATATCAAACCTTTTTTCCTGCCTTCATCAACAGCCATCATGCGGGATGATACGCCTAGTTTTCCAAATACATTAAGAACATAGATCTTTACCGCAGCTTGAAAAATATATAGATCTTCTCCTATCTCCTTATTGATTATTCCCTTTGCTGATTCTTAAAGCAATTCCATTTCCCTTGGAAATAGGCTATCTTTATCTTTAACAGAATTAATAATACCGCGCATTCATTGATAGACCCACTACCGTGCTAACAATCAAAAAGTTGACTATCGCTTTATGGTTTGCTATTTTTAAAATCCGAATAAAGCAAATACCCTCCTCCACCGGACTGTTTTGCTGTATACATGGCTTTGTCTGCGTAGTTAATCAATTTATCTCTGCCTTTTGCATCTTTAGGAAATATAGAAATTCCGATGCTCAAGGATATTTCCAAATCAGTGTCATTTGTCTTCATCGGTCTTTCAAATTCTTTTAATATCTTAGATGCCAAGGCACAAGCATCATTATCAGATTCCAAAAATGTTTGTATAATGACGAACTCATCTCCGCCTAGTCTTGCTATAAAATCTGTTTTTCTAATCATACCTTTTGACTTTTTTGCAGTATTTTTTAGGACTAAATCCCCCACTATATGTCCATACGTATCGTTAATCATCTTAAATTTATCTATATCAAAAAGCATTAAAGCAAACTTTTCGCCGCCTCTTTTAGCACGTTCAATCAACATATCAAGGTGCCTCATCAGATAACTTCTATTAGCAATGCCGGTTAATCCATCATAATTAGCAAGATAATTCATTCTTTCCTCTGCCTTTTTTCTTTCAGTTATATCTCTTATAATATGAAAACGGGTTCCGTATTCACTTTCAATAACACTTTTTACACTAACCTCGACGGGAAAGGGAGTACCGTCTTTTTTTATATGGACGGATTCAAAAGTTATACCTATTGTATCAGAAGCCTTCATCTCATCAACAAAGGTATTCATCGTTGACGGATGCCTAATGTTTTGTATTTTCATTCTTGTAAACTCCCCCAACGAATAGCCATACTTTAATAGAGCACTTTTATTAGCGTTTATAATACTACCATCAAGCTTAATATATAAAATAGCATCAAAGGCATTTTCAAATAATATTTGATGTTGTTTCAATATTTCATTGGCTTTAACTAATTCTGTTATGTCATAAAAGAAAGTAATAAAAATTTCTATAGATGGGCTGAATACGGATATTCTAAAATGTTTGTCAAGATATGAAAAATAACTCTCAAATTGAATTCTTTTTCCCGTTAAGGCAACTTTGCCATAAGTTTCAATCCACTTTCTTTCTGCGTCAGGGTATATTTCTGTTACCCTTTTATTTATTATATCCTCACGTTCCAAACCGGAAATTTTTAAAAAAGCTTCATTAACTTCTAGGTAAACATAATCTATTGGACTATTTGAATCGTCGCAAATAATTTTATGCACAGCGAAACCTTCGTTCATGGAATTAAAAAAATTCATCATTGTTTCATTACAATTATCTTTATAATTAGCAAAGCTCCACATAAAGTAGTCTCCCTTAATCATTTGTATATTTCCAATCTTATTCGCTACAAAGTGTGGTTCTCCTCTTTTTTTGATTTTCTTTATTATTTGGCTTTGAGTCCTGCAATATCTATCCAATTTTCAGCTGTATTAACTTCAATCCTAATAACAGATCTTTTCAAATCTTTCATATCTCCAATAAATTGAACATGTCTACTTGCATTATTTACTTCAACATCATCTAATTTATTTTCTATAGTATCCAATTTATTCTCTACTGAACCTAATCTGCATTCCACTGCATCTAGCTTATTCCCTACTAA
>CAYXUX010000028.1:0-5068 GCA_964468275.1 uncultured Clostridiaceae bacterium | reverse complement strand
TATTCTCTACTGAACCTAATCTGCATTCCACTGCATCTAGCTTATTCCCTACTAAGCCTAGCTTATCTTCTGTCGCATCTAATCTATTCTCTACTCCGTCTAACCTATTATTGACCTTTCCAAATTCGTTATGCATCTCAGACCTTACAGATTCAAATCCCTCTTCCATTTCACCCCTTACAGATTTAAACTTACTTTCCATTTCACCTCTTATAGATTTAAACTCACTTTTCATTTCACCATACATTTTTGACATAAATTCAAATAATTTTTCATTTGATATATCTTCAACCATTTTAAAACCCCCTTCGCAAACTATATTAATTATACCATTAATTTGGAAATATCTACAGTATAAAATATTACAACATCGAACTTAAATAATTTTGTCTACACCTTAGCCAGCATAGTTTTAGTTCTTTAAAAAATAATTTTTCCCGTCTTTTTTATTTTATTTTACCATATAAAACCCGATATCACTTTATAATGTTTATTCAATCTGAAAATGTTATAATGGGATAAAGCAATAAAATGTTTTTAAAAAATATTTTAACAAAGGTGTTGTTTATTAGTGAAAAAAATAAAGCCGAATATCGGCTTAGACATTTTGGAAAAAATAGATATTCGAGTTGGAACAATTATATCCGTAGTTGACATAGTTAAATCTGATAAAATGGTTAAACTAATTGTAGACTTTGGCGACTTCTCACGAAATATATTGGTAGGCATGAAAAACGAAAGAGAAAATGTAAAAGAAATTGAAGGCAAACAAGCTTTATTCGTCTTAAATATAGAACCAAAAAAGATGTTTGGAGAGGTTTCGGAAGGAATGTTATTTGATATAGGTTATGAAGATGGTATCACCCCGGTATTAGCACAGCCGGAAAAACCTGTTCCAAATGGTACAAGAGTGGGTTAGTTGCCATAGTAAATTAATAAAAGGAGAAATAGTATGAAAAAAAGCAGTAAATATTTAGTTTTAAGTGTAGCAATTATAATCATGATTTGTACTGCATTTCCTGTAATGGCAAATATGTTTAAGGAGCAAATTACAGTATCGAAAGGCATAAACGTATATTTAGACGGGGTAAAGTTAAACCCTATTGATTCATATGGAAATCCGGTAGAGGTTTTTGCTTATAATGGCACCACATATCTTCCTGTTAGTGTTATTGCTGAAGCAGTAGGCAAATCAATTAGTTGGGATGAAAAGACTAATTCAGTTTATTTGGGTGGAAGTGGTAATAATCGCTATGAAAATGCTGATATTTCAGTAGCATATCAAAAAATAAGTATAACAACAACTGAAGCTTTTGATATCTATATGGAAAAGTATCCGAACACGCAGGTAAAGGAAATAGAATTAGATAGTAGAAATAATACTTTTGTTTATAAAGTTGAAGGATTTGATGAAAATAAAGTTTATAAAGTATATATTGATGCCGATACAGGAAATATTATAAATACTGAAGAAAAGCTTAGCAAAAATCGCCATAAAGGATTTTCCAAAGATAACCTGAATAAGGTTGAGGAATTGGTAAATAAGGCAATTGGAGCAGAAGGAATTGGGGCCCGCCTAGATGATTGGGAAATAGAAATAGAAAATGGGATACTGGTATTAGAAATAGAAATAGATAAAATAATCGGAAAAGATGTAAAATACAAATATAATTTAGAAACCGGCGAACTCATTTTAAAGAATTAATTGATAAAAATATAAAACAACAATTCCAAACAGTTACACAAAAAGGCACTTTAATAGCAAAGTGCCTTTTTGACTTTAAATCTGATTAAAAATCTTTCAATAAATCTTTATTTTATTATGGGGTAATATTTATTATCTATCGCTTCCAAATTTATAAAGCAATTACATGATCAATAATAGGATATGTCTTTCTATTTCCAAGTTCTTTTCATTTGCATAATCTCTTGAGAATATCCAAATATAGATAATGGGCTCATAAGCATTTGATAACAAAGCACATATAGTATATACCCCCATCTATTTTTTCTGATCTTTAAGCCAAGCTCCTTAAATATTTTACGTTGATAAGAATACAATATATAGTTCTGTATAAGTGCAAGGGGTATAACAAATAATGTCATAGGTCCCACTATCCAAAACTTACCGAAAAATGCTAGGATTAAACCCGGTATCCAACAAAAAGTATAAACAATATCAAGATAAGGCATTATCAGGTTTATACCTGTTAAATATCGAATATAGGCAATAGGATGCTGCCAAGGCTTAATCATCTTTAAGCCCTCAATCATCCCCCGCGCCCAGCGGCTTCTCTGCCTTGCAAGATGCTTCAATGTAGAAGGTACTTCTGTAAAAGCAACTCCACGAGGTTCAAAAAATACTTTTTTGTTACCATGTAAAAACTCCCAAGTCAATATTATGTCCTCTCCTATAGCATCCTTCCATCCCCCGATTTCTTTTATAGAATCCGTCTTATATAAAGAAAATGCACCTTGTGCTACCAGCGTTCCCTGAAACAATCCTTGCATTCGCTTGATGCTTGATATGCCTAAAAAGTAATCCCATTCTTGAAGTTTTGTAATAAAGCTTTCCCTGCTATTTCTTGCAAGAACAGCTCCTGCTATTGCAGAAACATCTTTTGGTGCCGATTTCATCCTTGCAACTATATGCTTTATGGCAGAGGAATGCAGCAAAGTATCAGCATCAAGAGTAACTACATATTCTGTAGCGACTTGTTGTAAAGCAGCATTTAAAGCGTTATTCTTGCCCTTATTCGCCTCTTTAATTACTTGTACGGATAATGAAAGCTCGTCGGCAGCCCTTTTGGCTGCAATACAGGTTTGATCTGTTGAACCATTGTCTATAACTACAACCTTGATATTTCCTTGGTAGTCTTGATTCTTTATAGACTTAAGGGTTGTTCCAATATTTTTTTCCTCATTTAAACAAGCAATTAAAATAGTTACGGCATCGCCGGGGTTTTTGATTTTTAAAGCAGGCTGCTTGTCCAATATCAGCGATGTAACATTAAAAGCATTTATATAACCGGGAATATATCCAATGCCGGCAATTATTAAAACTGCAACCGGCATGGTAACGATTTCACTTAAATCACGAATCCAAGGTATGGAAAGAAAAACCGATAATGCAACCCATAAAAATGCTATAAAATGAGCAGTCCAAAACTTTGTTTTAACTTGAATATACCTATCCCTATTAGGTGAAAAAGTAAAATCTTTAGAGGTTAATTTGGCTTTTTGCAGGCTTTCCATAATGATTGACACCCCAAATATCAATTATCATATTCAAATGATAATTTTGCTTTTCATATTCTATTTTAAAATAGATATATGTAAGACAGGATTTGTTTGCCGCAAAGATAATTGTTTTTGAAGAGTTTCAATGGACAAGTCATAGTCTATTATATTAAAATAGTCAACAATGTCAATGGAAGTTTTATGCTTGGTTGTATATGGGTGTTATTCCCTAATTGTAAAAGTATAGTATACTATCAGAAACAGAAGCTAAAATAGATATAATAAATAATTTTCATAAGGAGAAACATGATGCAGTCTAAAACAAATTCAAATATAGGATGGAATTTTGATAATAGTTATGCTAGATTACCCCAATTGTTTTATACAAAAATAAATCCCGAACCGGTCCCCACGCCTAATTTAGTAGTATTAAATCAATCACTGACAGAATCATTAGGTTTAAATCCTGATACTTTAAAATTAGAAGAAGGTATAGACATACTTGCCGGAAATAAAATACCGGATGGCTCTGCACCTATTGCACAAGCCTATGCCGGTCATCAATTCGGATATTTTACAATGCTCGGTGACGGTCGAGCTGTTATGTTGGGAGAACACATTGCACCAAGTGGTGATAGATTTGATATCCAATTTAAAGGTTCCGGGAAAACTCCGTATTCCAGAGGCGGTGATGGCCGGGCAGTCCTTGGCCCAATGCTTAGAGAATACATTATAAGTGAGGCAATGCATGGTCTTGGGATTCCCACCAGTAGAAGTCTTGCAGTAGTAACGACCGGTGAAAGAATAATGCGCGAGACTTCACGGACTGGTGCTATACTTACCCGTGTTGCCACCAGTCATTTACGTGTAGGCACTTTTGAATATGTTTCAAAATGGGGCACTGAAGGAGACTTATGTATTCTGGCAGACTATGCAATACAAAGACATTTTCCCTATATAGAAGATGATGAAAACAAATATATAGCTTTTCTTAAAGAAGTGATTAAAAGACAAGCCTCTTTGATTGCGAAATGGCAGTTAGTCGGCTTTATCCACGGAGTGATGAATACGGATAATATGACTATAAGCGGAGAAACAATCGACTATGGACCTTGTGCTTTTATGGATATCTATAATCCGGAAACAGTATTTAGCTCAATAGATACCTATGGCAGATATGCATATGGCAACCAACCTTATATCGCCCCTTGGAACCTATCACGATTTGCAGAAGCACTATTACCCTTAATACATGAAGACCAAGATAAAGCTGTGAGTATGGCACAAAAGGAAGTAACTGAGTTTAACGTTATTTATAAAGATAATTGGCTTGCAGGTATGAGAAATAAATTAGGTATTAACAATGAAGAACCGGAAGATGAAGCCCTCATTGAAAGCCTTTTATCTTTGATGGAAAAGTATAAAGCTGATTTTACTAATACTTTTAGAATGCTAACTTTAAATTTTGATTCAAAAGGAGTTATGTTTAGTAGTGATGAATTTAAATCATGGCATAAAAAATGGTTGGAAAGATTGGAACGTAATCAGGCTTCGGAAATAAATTGCAAAGAGCTCATGAAGAGAAATAATCCGGCTATTATACCTCGCAATCATAGAGTTGAAGAAGCTTTGAAAATGGCAGAAGAACAAGGTAATTATTATACCATGGATAAATTGCTTGAAGTTTTAAAAGACCCCTATGCATATTCACCGGAGCAAGAAGAATATACTACATTGCCGGAACCGACAAATCAACCTTATGTAACCTTCTGTGGTACTTAAAAAAATATTAAAAGTCATTGAAATATTCATACCTAAATTAGCAAAT
>CAYXUX010000027.1:0-19275 GCA_964468275.1 uncultured Clostridiaceae bacterium | reverse complement strand
CGTAACTATCATGCAATTATAAATTCCCTTTAAGTCCGATTTCTTCCGCAACTTTTCGCATTCCTTTAATTGTTTCGTCTATGATAAAGTTTAAATCCATGTCCAAAAGTTCTACACCTTTTTGAATAACTTCTCTATCAACACCCGCAGCAAATCTTTTATCTTTCCATTTCTTTTTAACTGATTTTACTTCCAAATCAAGGACTGATTTACTTGGCCGCATAAGAGCTGCCGCAGTTATAAGTCCGGTTAGCTCGTCAATAGCAAATAAGACTTTTTCCATTCTTTCTACCGGCTCAATATCGCAACATAGTCCCCACCCATGGCTTTGAATAGCTCTGATATAATCTTCCGGCCAGTTTTCTTCTTCTAACATCTCTTTTACTTTTATACAGTGCTGCTCCGGATATAATTCATAATCCAAATCGTGAGTTAAACCTATAACAGTCCACTTTTCTACATCCGGTTCATCAAGTATCTCAGCAAAGTGTTTCATGACACCCTCCACTGTCAGAGCATGACGTATAAGGCTTTCGTTCTTATTATATTTCTTTAGAAGTTCAAACGCTTCTTCTCTTGTTGGTTTTTTACTCATATTCAAACCTTCTTTCTTAATTTTTTAAATATGTATAAATAATTTTGTTAATTTTTGTTTGTTATTCCATACCTTATAATATGTTTAATCCTTTGTTATAAAAATAGTAAGCTTTAGAGACTGTTATGTCAAGTTTTCACAAAAAAAAGCCAAATGATACATCACAAAAATATCAACAATTAAGTAAATAATAAAATTATCAGCATAAAGAAAATATCTATAAAAAGGAGGCAGATGATGAATATAAAAGCAAAAAGATTTATAACATTTGCAATGCTGATGATTTTTTGTTTTACGCTTGTGTTTGGAATAGTTGGATTTGCTGATAATAAAGCTGATGATTCTAAAAGAGAAAAATTCACAAAAGATTTAGAAAGCTTAGTTGAAAATGGGGTAATAACAAACGAAGAGCTATTGAAAATTAAGAACTATTTCCAGATAGAAAGAGAAGAGAAAAAGAAACTATTTGAACAGATGAAAAATATGACGGAAGAACAAAGAAGAGAGCATATGCAAAACTATAGGAAGAGTAAAACAAATGTTATAGATAAAATGGTACAAGACAAGGTAATAACACAGGAACAAGCAGAGAGTATCAAGAAGATAATGAAAAAGCATAGGCGTAAAAAGAGCAATTGAATGATGTGATGCCGGGGTCAATCCCCGGCTTTTTTGCATTTAAAGAGAAGAATCCTTTTATTCTTGCCGATATAATGATAAAATTATTTAAGAATATTAATATGTGAAGGAGCTGAAAAGCAGGGATTTTTACCCTGCGATTATTATGAATATCGGTTTAATAGGGTTGCCCTCAGTGGGAAAGACTGCTCTGTTTAATCTATTGACAGGGCTGGAAATTGAAATTTCCGGGTTTTCTTCGGGAAAAGTGGAAGCAAACCTTGGAATTGCAAGAATACCGGACGAAAGGATAGATTTTTTAGTTAAAATGTATAATCCTAAGAAGGTGACTTATGCAAATATTGAAGTTATAGATGTCCCCGGGCTGGTCAGTGGATCAAGCACAGGTAAGGGTGTGGGGAATCAATTTTTGAATAATATCAGAAAAGCTGATTTATTGGTTCATATTCTTCGGGTTTTTAATAATGATGACGTTGCGCATATAGACGGCTCCATTAATCCCATGCGTGATATTGAGACAGTCAATATGGAGCTTTTGTTTGCTGATTTAGGGGTTATAGATAATAGAATTGAAAGGATTGAGACTTCAAAAAAAATTACAAAGGAAAACCTTCAAGAATTGGAAGTGTTAAAGAAATGTAAAGAGGGCTTAGAAAACGGATTGCTGATACATAGCTTAAATTTAAATGAGAAAGAAAAAGATCATCTTAAAACTTTTAGTTTCTTATCAGAAAAGCCTATGATTCTGGTTGCGAATTTAGATGAAAGTCAGCTAAATTCCGGATATCCGTCTAGAGATGCTTTGCAAGATTTTTCAAAAAGTACTGATACACCTCTTATAGAGCTATGTATAGAATCAGAATTGGAAATAAGCAAACTGGACCCGGAAGATAGGGAGATGTTTATTGAGGATTTGGGCATTACAGAATCCGGAATAGATAAATTATCCAGAACAGCCTACGATTATTTGGGCTTGATCTCTTTTTTAACAGTCGGTTCCGATGAAGTAAAAGCTTGGACTATTAATAAAAATACCATAGCAAAAAAGGCAGCCGGAAAGGTTCATACAGATATTGAAAAAGGCTTTATAAGAGCGGAAGTGTGTAAATTTAAATATTTAAAAGAACTTGGTTCCATGACTAAAGTAAAAGAAAAGGGGCTAGCTACATTAGAAGGGAAAGAATATATTGTTGAAGATGGGGATATAATTAATTTCAGGTTTAATGTGTAAATACTAGTCTTGGAGAAAGATTTGGTGGTATAAATGTACAAAAAAGATGTATTATTAATTTGCGGTGGAAAAGAAACTGAAAAGACTCTTATGAATCAATTAAAGGAATATCTTAGTCAAATCGCAAACCTAAAGAGTCTTATTATAGATGAAGGAATAGATATCATACCTGATTCAAATTTAATAATTTTATCCAGTCAAATTGTTCATGATGAACTCTGTGATTTAGGTTATCGCTTTGATGTCGAAAAATGTATTATTGCCGAGAGAACACTTAACTATGAATTTATTGACCCTTTGGTATTGTTACCTGCCGGTACCAAGGTGATATTTGTCAGTGATGCGGACAGGGCGACAAAAGAAGGTATAGCCGCTTTAAAAGAAATAGGTTTGGATCATATTGATTATATACCCTATTATTCTGATAGAGCTCAAGATATTAATGGTATAAATATTGCTATTACACCCGGTGATAGTAATATGGTGCCTAAAGGCATAGAAACGATATATGATATAGGACCCAGAATTATAGATTTTTCAACTATTATTAGTATTATGAAAAGTTTGAATATGAGCGGAAACATATACAGCAGCTTTTCCAACAGATATTTAAGCAAAATCATTTCCATTTCAAAAAAGGTGGTACGATACAGTAACAAAATAAAAGCATTAAATAGCCAGCTTTCTATCGTTATTGACAGTATGAATGACGGAATACTTGTATATGATATATTCGGCAACATCTCCTTTGCTAATGAAAATTTAAAAAAAATGTTTAAGATAAATTTTAGCAATCTTAAAGATAAAGCTGTCAAAGACATTTTCCATAATAGTCAATTAATCAGTTATCTTATGGATAAAAAAAGCACTGAAGATTGTATTATAAATATTGAAGGGATAGAAGTTGTCTTTTCAAAGTTTTTAATATTTACTGATACTTCATATATTGCAATATTTAGAAGTCTAAAAGAAACCTTGGAGTATAACAATAAAATTAAAAAATATATAAAGAAGGGTTACTTTGCTAAATATACTTTTGAAGATATTATAGGTAAAAGTGTTAAGATAAATAATTTAAAAGATACGGCGAATAAATTGGCTAAAACCGATTTAACTATATTAATTGAGGGAGAAAGCGGAACGGGTAAGGAGCTTTTTGCAAGTGCTATTCACAATGAGTCAAAAAGATGCGATGGCCCTTACTTGGCTTTAAACTTGAGCTCATTGTCAGATGAACTTATCGAAAGTGAACTTTTCGGTTATGAAGAGGGAGCCTTTACAGGTGCCAAAAAGGGTGGGAAGCAAGGATTATTTGAACAATGTGACGGCGGTACAATTTTTTTAGATGAAATAGGTGATATATCTACCAAAGTACAAGCCAGATTACTCAGGGTACTGGATAGTAAGGAAGTCATGAGGGTGGGCGGCAGTGAAATTATAAATGTAGATGTTAGAGTTATTGCGGCTACTAATAAAGATTTATTACAGTTGGTAAAAGAAAATGCTTTTCGTGAAGATTTATATTACCGTTTGAAAATGGGATATTTAAGGCTTATTCCCTTAAGAGAAAGAAAAGACGATGTAGAAGAATTGTTATTCAGTTTTATTAATAGAGAAACTGCAGAGGAAATAACAATAGACAAAGAAGCTCTGGATGTACTTATGAGCCATAACTGGCTAGGCAATATAAGAGAGCTAAGAAATACGGTTAGTTATATGATGGCAGTAAAAGAAGGAAAGAGAATAAATCTTTCTCATCTTCCTGATAGAAGTTTTTTTAATAGTGAATCCGATAAGACACTTAACCGTAAAAACAGTTTGTTAAATGAAACAGAATTTCAAATACTTAAAATTATTTCAAGGTATGTGGAAAAAGGTGAAATTATCGGCAGACAAAAAATATACGAAAACCTATTGAAAGGTTCTAATAAAATAAGTATGTATAAACTAAGATTTATATTGAAAAGTTTAGAAGATAGAGGTATGATAGTAATAAAAAGGGGCAGGGGAGGAACTGTTATCACTGACCACGGTATTGATCTGTTAATGAATTAAATGATAATAATTCAGCAAGAATTTATTTAAGTGAGACAAAAAATATAATGATTATTAATTAGAATCGGTGTTGAATTGATTTCTGATTTTTTATTATAAATACAGTATTAATTATATTTACATTTCATTTTTGCATATCTTTTTGCTCAAGGTCATTCGAAACTTACGAATATAGGTATACCATACAACAATTAACTGTATATTGAAATAAACATGAATTATAAAATGTTGAAGTGAAGCAGAAAATACATTTTAATTGGTTATATGGTTGGCAATTGGAATAATTAAATGGTCGAAAACATCCACCTATTCACAAAAACTTCGTTATTTTAGCTATTTTTCAGCGAAAAATTTATGGCACAGTTTTTGCGTATTTAAATAATTATAATATTAAAGTTTGCAAACTTATTTTTACTTAACGGAGGTAGCTAATGAAAGAAAATCTTATAAAACATATCGAGGATATAAAAGATGATATTCTCAGTATTTCCGATTATATTTTTGACAATCCGGAAGAAGGTTATAAAGAATACAAGGCTCACGAAATATTAACCAGATACTTGATTAAAAACGGCTTTAAAGTTGAAAAGATTAAAGGTTTGGAAACCGCTTTTAAAGGTGTTTATGAAAATAAATCGGATGGGCCTTCTATAGGTTTATTATGTGAGTATGATGCATTGGAAGATATAGGACATGCCTGCGGCCATCATATGCAGGGGCCTGCTATTGTGGCAGCAGCAGTTGCATTAAAGGAAACGATAAAAGATTATGCTTTTAAAATAGTCGTTTATGGTACGCCCGCCGAAGAAACAAATGGCGGAAAAATTGATATGTTGGAAAAAGGTTGTTTTGGTGATATTGATGTAGCTTTAATGTTTCATGCAAGTCAGACCACATCTGTGGATATCAAAACAATGACATTATCAAATTTTATAGTAAAATTTAATGGTAAAAGCGCCCATGCCGCAATACAGCCGGAAGATGGAAGAAGTGCCTTAGATGGCTTGATTTTGGCCTTTAACGGAGTTGAATTTTTACGTGAACATGTAAAGGAAGATACGAGAATTCATTATAATGTTATTTATGGCGGCGGACCGAATAATGTTATACCGTCAGATGCGGAAGGCAGTTTTTGCTTTAGATCTTATAATAGAAAATATTTAGATAAAGTAATAGAGAGATTCAAAAATATAATACACGGTGCCTCGCTAATGACCGGAACAACATATGAAATTGTTGAAGAAAAGCCATTTAATAATAAAATACCTGTTTATAAACTTAATGAATTGCTGATAAGCAATGCTAAGATGGTTAATGCACCGAGAATAAGGCCTCCCAGAGAAAAAACCGGTTCCACGGATTTTGGCAATGTAACTTATATGATTCCGGGTTCTTGTATCAGGGTAGCTTTTGTTCCTGAAAATGTGGCGAATCATTCGCGTGGATTTTTAAATGCAGGAAAGTCAGAAGATGCACATAAGGCAATTATATATGCGGCAAAAATTTTGGCTGCGAGCAGCTTTGATTTAGTGAAAGATAAAGGAATGCTTGAGGATATTAAAAAAGAATTTAAGATTAATAAATCTAAAGAAAATTAGAGCAGTTCTCTACACTTATCAATTGACACAGTAATTAATTCATAATAGGAGGTGTAAAAATGTCACAAATATTCTATCTGATACCCGGAAAAGGTATGCCGAAAAAAGAAATTAAACGCAGAGAAAGTATAGCGAATACTTTTTTAAATGATAAAACCAATAATGTGTTTGCGGATGAATCCGGTGAGGGACCTGAATCTATTGAGTCTTCGTTGGAAAGAGAATTAAGCGTACATGGTATGATTAATAAACTTATAGAAAAGAAGGATCAGGCGGATGCCGCGATTATTGGATGTGCAAGCGATCCCGGTCTGTTCTCACTAAGGGAGTTATTTGATATTCCAATAGTGGGACCTTTGGAATCATCGATTGCATTATCAATGTTATTAGGTGATAAATTCAGTATAATTACCATTTTAGAATCTGCTTATCCTCGAATTAGAAATGTTTTAAGACAATATGAGATTTTAAACAAATGTTCATCCATTAGAGCTATAAATTATTCTGTTGCAGACTTAAATAATGAAAAAATAAGTAAAGATGATATAGTAAATGCATTTATAAAAGAAGCTAATAATGCGGTTCGGGATGGAGCATCTTCGGTTATTATGGGATGCATGTCAATGGCTTTTCATTTACTTGATGAAGAAGCAGGAAGAAAAATTGATATTCCTGTCATCAATCCGGCTAAAACTTCTATAAAAATGGCTGAATTATTAGTTTCGATGGGGTTTATTCATAGCAGACGAGCTTACCCTAAAGCAAATAAGGTGAAATTAAAAAATTCAATCCTGCCTAATCTGTTATAGATTCTATATGAACGTTTTAATTAGAATAAAAGTGAATGTATGAGTGCGAAATAATTATTGGGCATTTTAGTAAAATTAACTTTTTGCACAAATTGTAATAAGTAACACCCGGAACAGGAGGAATAAGGTGTATAAATATATTTTGAAAAGATTAGTAATGTTAATACCCGTATTGATCGGAACCACCTTGATAGTATATTGTATCATGGACTTGACACCCGGAGACCCTGCCAGAATGATTTTGGCTGAAACAAAAACATCGGAAGAAAATATTGAAAAAATGAGAGAATCCTTAGGTTTGAACGATCCTTTGCTGGTGAGGTACGTAAGATATATTACCAATTTATTAAAAGGAGACTGGGGCATATCATATAAAAACAGAATTAGTGTACTTGCACAAATAAAAGAAAAATTGCCTAATACTATGTTGCTTGCTTTTTCCGGAATGGTTGTCGCGATAATAATAGGGATACCTATAGGCATTATTGCAGCGAAAAAACAATATACACTATTTGATAATGTGTCTATGATTGGTGCTCTCATAGGAACGTCGGCTCCTGCATTTTGGCTGGGGTTATTGTTGGTAATTACTTTTTCTCTTAAATTGAAATGGTTGCCCCCAGCGGGTATGGGACAAGGCTTTGTAATGAAGCTTAAAAGCTTAATATTACCTGCACTAACAATAGGTACAGGAACAGCTGCTATAATTACCAGGATGACCAGATCATCCATGCTGGAAACTATGAGGCAGGATTATATTGATACTGCCAGAGCAAAAGGTATCAAGGAGTCCCTTGTAACAACCGGTCATATGCTTAAAAATGCCCTTATCCCTATAGTTACAGTTGTGGGATTACAGTTTGGATCATTGCTAGGGGGCTCTGTTATGACCGAGAATGTCTTTTCGTGGCCTGGATTGGGCAGATTTGTGGTGGAATCTATAAAGACAAAAGATGTTCCGTGTGTACTTGGCTCGGTTGTTGCATTATGTATATTGTTTTCCATTGTAAACCTTTGCGTAGATATTCTTTATGCCTTTGTTGATCCAAGGATTAAATCTCAATATAAAACGAGTAGGAGAAAGCATATATGAGTAATAATGAATTTGTGAATAAAGGCGCAACAAAAAACAGTGGTGAAGGCAGGACTCTTTGGGAAGAGATACGAAGAAGGTTTAAAAAAAATAAATTTGCTGTAGTCAGCATGTATTTTTTAATCTTTTTAATAGCTTTGGCAATAGTCACTATTGTTATTGATATTGTTGATAACAGCAATATATATAATAACTATGTTATAAAACAGAATTTGAAGGATAAGCTGAGGGAACCTGAATTTGGTAACCCCAGCATGATATTTGGATGTGATGAGTTTGGCAGAAGCATACTTTTTAGAATGATTTGGGGCACGCGATATTCTTTGTTTATAGGTTTAATAGCAGTAACAGTTTCTTTAATAACCGGAGGGCTTATAGGAAGCATAGCAGGTTATTACGGAGGCAAGATAGATAATACAATCATGAGATTCATGGATATACTTTTGGCGATACCCTACATGCTTCTGGCAATAGCAATTGTTTCGGCATTGGGTCCCAGCCTGATAAATCTGCTGATTTCGATAGCTATACCGAAGATACCAAGCTATGCGAGAATAGTTAGGGCCTCTGTAATGTCTATTAAAGATTTGGAATTTATTGAAGCCGGTAAGTCGGCAGGCGCAAGTGATATAAGAACGATCTTCAAATATATTTTGCCCAATGCAATGGCTCCGGTTATTGTACAGGCAACTCTCGGTGTTGCGGATGCGATTATATCCATATCCGCCCTTTCATATTTGGGATTGGGAGTACAGCCTCCGCTGCCGGAATGGGGAGCAATGCTTTCGGCGGCCAAGACATATATTAGAGATGCTTGGCATATAACAGTGATTCCGGGTCTTGGTATAATGTTTACAATTTTGGCATTAAATATATTTGGCGATGGCTTAAGAGATGCCTTGGATCCGAAACTACAACATTAATAGATGAGGTAATGTTAAATATGAAAGATTTATTATTAATAAAAGATTTGGTGATACACTTTGAAACGGATGACGGAATTGTGGAAGCCGTAAATAATATCACTTTAGGTATTAAAGAGGGACAAACTCTCGGACTTGTAGGAGAAACGGGAGCTGGGAAGACAACATTGGCGAAAGGTATAATGAGACTTATTCACAAGCCTACGGGAAAAATAAAAGGCGGTGAAATCTTATATAAAGATAAAGACTTATTAAAATTGACAGAAAAGGAAATGAGGGAAATCAGAGGAAAACATATATCCATGATTTTTCAAGATCCTATGACTTCCTTGAACCCTGTTATGACCGTAGGAGAGCAAATAGGTGAAGTTATCAAGGCTCATAATAGGATATCGAAAAAGGGGATAGAAAAAAGGACTTGTGAAATGCTGGAGACAGTTGGAATACCTTCGGGCAGGGCTATTGAATATCCGCATCAATTTTCAGGCGGTATGAAACAAAGGGTAATTATTGCTATAGCCTTGGCATGTGAACCGAATCTTTTAATAGCGGATGAACCGACAACAGCATTAGATGTTACTATACAGGCACAGGTTTTGGAAATGATGAAGAGCTTAAAAACTGAGTTCAATACATCTATGCTTCTTATAACACATGATTTGGGCGTTGTAGCACAGAATTGTGATTTTGTAGCAATAATTTATGCCGGCGAAATCGTTGAATATGGAGAATTAAGGGATATATTTAAAAACCCTAAACATCCTTATACTATTGGGCTTTTTGGCTCCATTCCTAATCTTAATGATAACGTTAAGAGATTAAAACCTATAGATGGATTAATGCCGGATCCAATGAGTTTGCCTAAAGGGTGCAAGTTCAACGATAGATGTAAGTTTGCTATGGATATTTGTAAGGAAAAGAACCCTGAAATGGTTTTATTGAATAACGGGCATAAAGTAAAATGCTTTTTAATGCAAAATAACATTTAATGTGGAGATAATTATGAAAACAAAAAAAGAAATATTAAAAGTGAATAATTTGAAAAAGTTCTTTAATACGCCTCAAGGCATGCTTCATGCTGTGGATGATATCAGTTTTACACTATCAGAAGGAGAAACACTGGGTGTTGTTGGGGAATCAGGATGCGGAAAGTCAACAATGGGAAGGGCAATTCTTCGATTACATGAACCTGATTCCGGTGAAGTTATATACAAAGGCGAAGATATTTTAAAATATAGTTCAAAACAAATGAAAAAACTCAGAACAGAAATGCAAATGATATTCCAAGATCCTTTTTCTTCCCTTAATCCCAGGATGACAGTGAGCCAATCTATACTGGAGCCGCTATTAATACAGGGTATTTACAAAAAGGAAGATAAAAGATCTTTGCGTATAAAAGTAAAAGAAATTATGAATTTAGTCGGTTTGGCCGACAGGTTGGTTAACACATATCCCCACGAACTTGATGGTGGCAGAAGACAGAGGATAGGGATAGCAAGAGCACTGGTTTTAAACCCCAAGTTGATAATATGTGATGAACCCGTATCCGCATTAGATGTTTCCATACAGGCACAAGTATTGAATCTGATGCAGGATTTGCAAGAACAACTTGGTTTAACATATATATTTATAACCCATGATTTGTCCGTAGTTAAGCATTTATCCAGTGACATTGTTGTAATGTATTTGGGTCAACTGGTTGAAAAAGCACCTGCAGAAAAGCTGTTTGCCAATCCACTACATCCATATACAAAAGCATTATTATCGGCTATTGCGGTGCCTGACCCGGATTTTAAAGCGGATAGAATTTTACTGGAAGGGGAATTAACATCTCCTATAAATCCTAAGCCCGGTTGCAGATTTGCCAAGAGATGCTTGTATGCAAAAGAAGAGTGTTATGGTAATAATGCGGGTCTTGTTGAGGTTGAAAAGGATCATTTTGTAGCATGTTGCTTGATAGATGGGTTTATTAATCAAGAGAAGGGAGTGAAACAAAAGCAATAGTTTGTAGGGTAATACAGCAAAATAAACATTAACGATTTAATAATGAATAGGAGGAAGAATATGAAAAAAGTTATTGCAATTATTTTGGTATCAGTGTTATTGTTAGTAGGATGCGGAAGCGGTTCAAGCACCGGTGGATTGGAACCCGGCGATGGGGAAGGTATAAAGGATACTATTATTTTCGCCCAAGGTGCCGATATCACTTCATTGGACCCGCATATTGGAAGACAGCTTAGGGCATGTACAGTATCCTCCAATATGTTTGATACGCTAACTAAGTTTGACAGCGATATGAATATTGAACCGTCAATTGCTGAAAGCTGGGAAAGGCTTTCTGATCTATCAGTAAAGTTTAATATTAGAAAAGGTATAAAGTTTCATAATGGGGATGAATTAACTGCCGAAGACGTGAAGTATTCATTAGAAAGAGCAATGGCTTCTGAACATGTAGGATATACGGTAAGTTTTATTGATAATGTTGAAATGGAAGATGACTATACTGTAATTGTAAATACCGAAGAACCTTACGGCGTTATTCTTGCTGCACTGACTAGTACCACTGCAGGTATAGTCTCAAAAAGAGCGGCGATGGAATTAGGTGATGATTTTGCATTAAACCCTGTGGGATCCGGACCATTTAAACTTGTTGAGTGGAAACAGGGAGAGTACTGTAAACTTGAAGCATTTGAAGATTATTATCTCGGAAAACCGGAAACGCAATATGTAATAATGAAAGTTGTGCCTGAAAGCACGCAAAGATCTATTTTGCTTGAAACCGGAGAGATAGACTTAGCTTATGAATTGGCACCCAACGATGTGGGAAGGGTAGCCGGTAACGATGAACTAACTGTATTTGAAGGTTTATCATCTAAAGTTATTGAAGTGAGTCTTAACTGTGCTTCTAAAGGTCCAATAGGTAATAAATTGGTTAGACAGGCTGTAGAACTTGCTATAGATAAGGATACTTTGGTGGAGAACGTTGTTTATGGAAAAGGAAAACCTGAAGTGCTTCCAGTTACGCCTGCTTTGTACGGCTACATTGATTATCCTGAAAAGAATAAATATAATATTCAAAAAGCTAAAGAATTGCTTGCACAAGCAGGTTATGCTGATGGTTTCGAAACAAGTATTTTCGTAGAAAATGACCAGACTTTCATTGAACTAAGCCAAGTAATACAGAATCAATTGTCTGAAATAGGAATTAAAGTAGATATTGAAGTTATGGAATATGGAACACTATTAGATTTGGTATATGATGGTGATGAATATGAAATGTGGATGACGTTTTGGAATACTACTGTAGGAGATGCTGATAGAGCTGTTCACAGTCTTTTCTTCTCAAAGCATGGCGGAATAAATGACAGCCGTTATAGCAGTGACAAAATGGATGAGCTTCTGATGGCACAAAGAACTGAACTTGATCAGGAAAAGAGATTGGAAATATTTAAAGAGATATACGATCTTTTGGCTGAAGATATGCCTATTGTAACATTATATGCAGCTTATAATCTTGTAGGTGCGAATAAGAAAGTACAAGGCTTTCAACTCAGCCCTGAAGCATATTTTAAGCTGAGAGATGTAACGGTATTAAAATAGAAAAACAAATAGAAAAGACATGGAGGTTGTGCATATTGGGAATTAAAACAGCATATAAAGGATACAAAGCATTTGATTATTTGGAGAAGGGAAAAGATTATGTTAATTTTGTTCTCGGAAAAGCAGATAGGAGGGTGCCCGAATATCTAATACCGCTAACTAAAGAACAGGAAGAAAGAGTCTTAGAAATAGCCAAGGATAAAATATTTATATCGGCACATGAGCATCCCATTTTATACCCGGAGGACATGAAAAAAGACTTATTTGAATATAAAAGAGAAGGAAAACAAAGATGTGCATACGAAGAATTATCAAGAGGCTATTATGACGTTGTATTTGATAATTTAATGGATGGCTCATGTATCATAATGTCTCCCAACGGATGGAAATGGAATGAGATATTGTTTGATATAGGTATCAGGTTATGTGATCTTAGCCATCAAGACTTTATTTTCAAGTGTGAAAAAGTCGAAGACATCTATAGAGCTCATAAAGAAGGAAAAATTGGCCTTGTTTTATCAATAGAAGGAGCAGCGCCATTAGAAAATGAAGTGGACAGAATAGATATACTTTATGGTTTTGGTGTTAGAGCAATGGGGATAACGTATAGTGAATCCAATGGATTAGGTTCCGGCTTAAAGGAAGAAAAAGATGGAGGTCTCACATACTTTGGCAGAAAAGTTGTAGAAAGAATGAACAAAATTGGTATGCTCATAGATTGTTCACACTGCGGGCCGCAAACAACGTTGGATGTTATTGAGCATAGCAAAAAGCCTATAATACTAAGTCATATTGGTGCTAGGGCTTTATGGGACAGCAAAAGGTTGGCATCAGACGAAGTTATTAAAGCGTGTGCCGCTAAAGGCGGTGTGATTTGTGTAGAGGCTGCACCTCATACTACGATTACATTCAATGACAGAGTCCATTCAGTTTATTCTGTTATGGAGCATTTTGAATATATAAAGAATTTGGTTGGAATTGATCATGTGGGATTTGGCCCTGACACCAATTACGGTGACCACGTTGGGCTGCATCATGCTTATGACGATCAACTGTCTACCGGAGAAGATTTAAGCAGTGAATTTGATGAAGTTGAATATGTTAAAGGTCTGGAAAATCCAACTGAAGCCTCTAAGAATATTATTAGATATTTAGTTAAACAAAATTATAGCGACAGTGATATAGAAAAGGTGTTAAGCGGAAATATTATTAGACTTTTAAAGGAAGTATGGGTATAGTGTGCCCTCCATATAGCAGGATAATTAAAAAATAATTTACAGAAGGTGGGGTTTGCTAAACCCCACCCCATGTTTTTTTAATTGAACAGAACAAAATAAAAATTTTTTATAAATAATACTACATCATAAGCAACAGCAGAAAAGGGGAAGATTTATGTTAAAAATACTAGAAACAGTTTTAATGGCTTTTATTGGAGGAATAATCGGATATAAGATTAAAATTCCTGCAGGCGGTCTAATCGGTGCAATGATATCTGTAGGGATATATAATTATATAAGCGGTGAGGCATATATACCAATTAAATATAAATTATATGCACAGATAGTGATTGGCGGCATAATAGGCCTAAATTTTACTCGTGATACTATAAAGGAATTGCAAGAAATTGCATTGCCGATAATTATATCTGTTTGTTCCATGGTGTTTATTTGTATTGTGATAGGCTTTATTATTTTTAAAGTTACAAATATTGATTTAGCTACAGCTTTGTTTTGTATGGCTCCCGGAGGTATAACCGATATTGCATTGGCAGCACAAGATATGGGTGCAGTCACATCAACTGTAATTGTATTTCATTTTGCCCGATTGGTCTTGGTTATTAGTTTTATGCCGACCATCATAAAAGTCTTATCAACTTGGATAAAGTAATATAAAGCCTTAGACAGTATCACCGTTTTTTCTTCCTTTAGCCAATGCATAAGCTGCCGCTTTTACGGCTTCCATTTTATAATCGCTATTCCATCTGTTAATGCCGATATAATCAAAAATAATCGCTTTCGTGTGATTGCAAAAGTGCTCTATCTGTGTCAGACAATTTAATAAATTTCTTCCGGTTCCACCGGCTACTGTAATATCTCTTTTATTTTTTTTATACTATCTTTATTAAGGATGTAAAAAGAAATGCCATCAATTGTTTTTGAATATCCTTCTAATGTATAGTATTGAAATTTTTCACGTAGATGATAGCCATTTATAAAGAAAGAAGCAATATGAGAAGAACCCATATCAGTCTCAATGTCTTCATGCACTGCTGCGTAGGCACGAGGAATGAGAGGTATGTTTTCAAGCTTTAAAAAGTTTTCTTGCAAATCTTTTATGAATTGTTGTTGCCTATCTATTCTTGCTAAATCACCTTTTCCGTCACTCCTATATCTTAAATATTCTAAAGTTTGTGTGCCGTTAAGCTTATGGGTTCCTTTTTTAAGTGTAATCCGTTTTCTGCTATCAGGGTCATATATTTTTATATCCTTAGGTATTGTTACGGTGAAACCGCCTATAGCATCGACACCTTTTTTTATTGCATCAAAATTAAGCACAATATAATTATCGATTTCTATATCAAGCAAATTTTCTATGGTGGACTTGCTTAATTCAATACCTCCATAAACATAAGCCGCATTAATTTTAACCTTGCCTTTA
The DNA here is from genome assembly GCA_964468275.1 of uncultured Clostridiaceae bacterium. Taxonomy (GTDB): domain Bacteria; phylum Bacillota; class Clostridia; order Lutisporales; family Lutisporaceae; genus JAAYKT01. Next base: position 4,074 of record CAYXUX010000027.1, on the reverse strand, counting down.
TCTTTTAAGCTGATTTGTGTATCACGAGGTATGGATACCAGATTTACTGCATCTTCTTTCATATTAAAAAGTATTATTACGTCAGACCTTGAGAGCTCATCTTTTTTTGAATCAATTCCAAGAATAAGTATATTTTGGTTAGGCTTTTTAAGTGGCATTTCCGAATCTATTATGTTTTCACTTATATGCTTCGTGTTACTATTTTCATTTATAGGCAGACTATCGCCTATGTTTAATATCCCAAAAGCTATGCCAAAAAAGAATATAAATAATGCAGGAATAAGATATAGAATTCTCAATTAACCACCTTCTTAAAATTATAAAAAAATAGCAGTATAATACTTATAACCTGATTATTGCAAAGCCATCTAAATGTACTGTTTATACCTTAACTATTTTTGATAAGCAGCTTATTATATTTGCTACGATTGCTAAGTTCCACATCTTACCCACAAGGCAGTCTCAATCAAATATTAATAATCTGCGAAAAAAATATAAATATATACAATTTCTGAACTGTAACCTTTAAATAACCGTTACTCGTATTACCTCACAGCAGATATATATAGTATTAGCATTATAATTTATTTTTTTCATAAAAAAATGACTATTTTAGAAATTTTGTTTTATTGTCACCTCCCACCTCTCACTTCCCACTTCCCACCTCTCACTTCCCACTTCCCACCTCTCACCTCTCATTCCCTAGCCCTATTTCTCCTTATATGATAAAATAATTATATATATAAAGACTATTTCCCGGGGAATAATTTGTTATATAATGTTGATTTATAAGGAGTGTTACTTTTGGGAATACAAGTTCCGCTATATATTGAGGAAACACTTGATAGACTTATAGAAAACGGTTTTGATTCATATATTGTAGGCGGCTCCATAAGAGATTCCTTAATGGGGAAAACCCCCGTTGATTGGGATATTACAACCCTTGCCGAACCGCATCAAATAATAGAGATATTTAAAGAAAAGATAACAGTATTAACCGGTGAAAAGTATGGAACAATAACGATAGTGTGTGATGAAGGAAAAGTTGAGGTTACAACCTTTCGAAGCGAAGGAAGCTATACGGATGGCCGTCATCCCGATTGGGTAAAGTTTGAAAAAAATATTGAGAATGATTTAAGCAGAAGGGATTTTACAATAAACGCCATAGCTTATAACAGAATACGGGGAATAGTAGATCCCTTTAACGGTAGAAGTGATATATTAAGCAAAACTATACGTACTGTTGGTAGTCCGCTGGACAGATTCAATGAAGACAGACTGCGTATGATTAGAGCAATTAGGTTTTCTGCAAGTCTTTGCTTTGAGTTAGATAAAGATATATTGAATGCTATTAGAAGTTTAGCTCATGGCATAGAAGAGGTGAGCAGCGAAAGAGTAAGAGAAGAGTTATTCAAAATTTTGATGGATGATAATTCAGCCGAGGGAATAAAAAAATTGCTGCATACGGATTTATTAAAATATATATTGCCGGAAATTAAAATAGTGCAAGAATATAATAAAGGAAATACTGAGCCAATAGAATACATTTTATGCTTATTAAATAATATACCTGCTATAATAAATATTCGTATGGCTGCGCTATTTAAAGATGATAAGCCTTTGAGAAAGACAGGTTGCATCACAAGCGGGACTTATGCAACTATGAAAAAGCTTTGCTTTTCAAATGATCTAATCAAAAAAACAGTTTTACTTATTGAACATTTTGAAAAGTTTCAGTTACCAAAGACCAAATATGATACGAAGGTACTTATAAAAGAAATTGGTAAGGCCGGTATTTATCATTTGACTGCTTTATTAAAGGCAGATGCTTTTTGCAAAAATGATAAGACAGTTATAAAAGAATTATTAAATTTAGAGAATAATATTAATGAAATATTTAAAAATAGTGAACCTATTGAATTAGCAGACTTAGATATCAACGGCAGTGATATTGTAAAAATGGGTTTTGGCGAAGGTGAAATAATCGGAAAAATATTAAACGATTTGATGTTAAAGGTGCTGAAGGATTCTGAACTAAATAGAAAAGTTATACTTAAAAAGATTATTAAAAATACCTATTCAAATAAAAAAGGGGGAATCTGAATTGTTTAGAAAAATGAGAAGACATGAAAAACAAATGACAAAGAACGATGCACTAGAGTTATTGGAAAAGGGTGAATATGGGGTTTTATCACTGGTGGGTGATGATGGTTATCCTTATGGCGTTCCGGTGAACTATGTTTATAAAGATGGATTTATTTATTTTCATTCTGCAAGTGAAGGACATAAAGTTGATAGACTCAGGGAAAACAGCAAGGTATCTTTTTGTGTAGTGGGGGATACGGAGGTTTTGCCCAGTGAATTTAGCACAAAATTTGAATCGGTAATAGTTTTTGGTAAAGTAAAAGAAGTAGTTGCGGAAGAAGATAAGAGAACGGGTCTCTTTGCTATTATTCATAAATATTCCTTCAAATTCATGGATAAGGGCAGAAAGTATATTGAAGACGATTATGAAAAAGCAAAACTTTATAAAATAGAGATTGAGCATTTTACAGGTAAAAAGACTATAAATTAAAAAAATCAAGGCCACTGAAAATGCTATTTATATGTCAATGACAATATCAGCTTTATCAGTGGCTTTGTAAAATTTTACTTGATTTTATATAGAAAAGCCTTGCCGTATTCTTTACACCTTTCAAGAGCTTCTTCATCAGGATTCCAAAGTTCCTTAATAGGATCACTTACTATTTCAAAACCTGCTTTACCCAATTCCTCCATAATTATCTTAGGTGACTCACCGCTCCAACCATAAGTACCGAAGGCTGCGGCTTTTTTCTCTTTAAAAGCTAGACCTTTCATCATTTCTAAGATACCGGTAGCAGCATAAGTGATGCTTTTATTAATAGTAGGAGCCCCTACTAATATAGCTTTTGCTTTAAAAACTTCCGTTAAAATATCATTTTTATCCGTAATTGAGGCATTGTAAATTTTTATTGTCACATCTTTATCGGCTTCCCTAATTCCTTCACCAATGTATTCGGCCATACGCCTTGTCCCGTTCCACATGCTGTCATATATGATTGTAATCTGATTTTCTTTATAATTATTTGCCCATTCCATATATTTTTCCACTATTTGTGCCGGATTGTCTCTCCAGATTACGCCGTGACTGGGACATATCATATTTAATAGCAGGTTAAAACTCAGCACTTCTTCGATTTTTTTAGTAACGAAACTGCTAAAGGGAGTTAGTATATTTGCATAATATTTTATACATTCATGGTACAATTCTTCCTGATCCACTACATCATTATATAAAGGGTCTGCCGCAAAATGTTGTCCAAAGCCATCGTTGCTGAAAAGAATATTATCTCCCGACATATATGTAAACATGGTGTCAGGCCAATGCAACATTCTTGCCTCAACAAAGGTCAGCTTACTTTCACCTAAGTCTAAAGTGTCTCCCGTCTTAACCTGAACAAAGTTCCAGTCTTGGTGATAATGCCCTTTTAGGGACTTGATACCGTTACCGGTACAATATATAGGGGTATTGGGGATATGCTTCATTAACTCCGGTAAAGCACCGCTATGGTCAATTTCTCCATGGTTTGCGATGATATAGTCTATTTTGTTTAGATCAACAACTTTTTTAAGCTCTTCAACAAATTCTTTGGCAAAAGGCAACCAAACAGTGTCTATAAGGACTGTTTTTTCATCTTGGATTAAATATGAATTATAAGAAGAACCTTTATGAGTGGAGTATTCGTCACCATGAAATTTTTTTAATGTCCAATCAATTTTTCCCACCCATGTAACCTTATCAGTAACTTTAAATGCCATATTATTACCTCCTTTCCTTTAGATTCATATTATCATGCTTGATAACTATTATCAATTATAAAAATCTGTACTGATAATATATTTACTGTTGGTAAGAAATACATAATTTTGGAAAATGACAGCCTAAATGCAGAAAATAATCTTGCGTTTCCAATGCATTATAGAGTAAGATTCTTCGCTGGCGCTCAGAGTGACAGTAAAAGAAGGTTCACAGTGACGACAAAAGAAGGCTCA
>CAYXUX010000026.1:0-19424 GCA_964468275.1 uncultured Clostridiaceae bacterium | reverse complement strand
TTTGTGTCTGACATCTGCAAAAATTCATGTGGTTTTTTGTTTATTATGTTATAATTATATGATTAGTATAAGGTTGCAAACATCTAATAATTAATTGTGGTGAATAGGAGAGGAATGTCTATGAAAGGTAAGGATTACGGTTTATTAGCTTATATATCGGTGTGTATTATTTGGGGTTCAACATATCTCGCAATAAGAATAGGGGTACAAAGCATGCCTCCTTTTCTTTTTGCAGGTATAAGATATATTATTGCAGGAGCTATAATTTTGTTGTATTCGTATATGAAGAAATTAGAATTTCCCAAAACTATAAAAGAATACTGGAAAATATCAATTGTCGGACTTTTTTTGCTTACAGGTTGTAACAGTCTAGTAGTTCTAGCAGAAATGAGAATTAATTCCAGCACGGCAGCATTAATCTTAGCATTAATGCCGATATTTATTGTATTATTGGAACAGTTTGTACCGGGAGGCAGCCCTATTAGTCTATCCGGTTGGATTGGTATGATTGTTGGCTTTGTTGGTGTGGGTATATTATCGCTTAGCGGGGGCAGTGGACTGGATATGGACATGATAGGTATAATATTAATAATTCTCGGCTGTTTGTCTTGGGCTATAGGTTCAGTATATTCTAATAGAACAGTTTTTACAGGTTCAATTGTGACTCAGATTGGTGTACAGATGTTTGTTGCCGGTTCTGTGCAGGCTATTATAGGTTTGGTATTGGGGGAAGCCTCCAGATTTAGGTATAATCCTTCAGGTTTTGGAGCTATGTTATATCTTATAGTAATTGGATCATTAGTTGGATATAGTTCTTATATCTATCTTATAAATGTATGGCCTATTTCTAAAGCCGGTACTTATGCGTATGTGAACCCAATCGTTGCAATGTTTTTAGGTTGGTTTGTTTTAAGCGAACCTATAACTTTTAAAATGATTGTTTCAGCTGTTCTAATTCTGGTAGGTGTATTGATTGTACAAAAATCAAAAATAATAGAAAAAGAAAATAGCATAAAAACAATTGAAGGATAGTGATGCATCTGTATATTAACAAATACGCTATATAAAATATATTTCAGGGGAGGAGTTATAGCATGAAGCTTACAGTTCTTATTGATAATAATACTTTAATAGACAGATATTTTCTAGCTGAACCCGGCTTATCATTTTTAATTCAGACTGAAGATATGAATATTGTATTTGATGTAGGCTATTCAGGAGCTTTTTTAATTAATGCGGCAAATATGAATATAGATATTAATATTTTGGATGCTGTAGTAATCTCTCATGGACATATGGACCATACATGGGGATTGTTTTATCTTATAAAACATTATGTGGAGACAAATCTTGAAGGAATTAGCTTTACGAAGCCGGATTTAATAGCACACCCATGGGCCTTTAAACCGAAAATAGAAGGAGTTGAAATCGGTTCATTGATTAATGAATCAACCTTATCCAGACATTTTGATTTAAAGTTAAGTATAGACCCGTTTTGGTTGACTGAAAAGCTTGTTTTTTTAGGTGAAATTGAAAGAAGTAACGATTTTGAAAACAATAAACCCATAGGTAAGGTTTTAAATAAAGAAGTTATGTTGGACGATTACCTCAAAGATGATTCGGCAATGGTTTATAAATCAAAAGAAGGATTAATTATTGTTACCGGGTGTTCTCACGCGGGTATATGCAATATAATTGAATATGCCAAAAAAATTTGCAATGATGATAGGATTATAGATGTAATTGGTGGCTTTCATTTATTGGAACCCGAAAAGGAAATATTAAATAAAACATGCAATTATATTAAAGCCAATAACGTAAAAATGCTTCACCCTTGTCATTGTACTGATTTAGGCTCAAAGATAGCTTTGTCTAAACATTGTATAGTAGAAGAGGTTGGAGTAGGTACAGTTTTAGAATATGATTAAGAATTTGTAATATGTTATAGAGCCAAAATTTACGGATTTTGGTTCTATGTTTTAGTAATCCTAAAATATAGGGGGAGAAGAATGATACATCAGGTAATAGTATTTGCTGTTATTTTATCAACATTATTCTTATTTATAGATGGACGAATAAGATATGAATACATTTCAATAATGAGCTTATTGTTTTTGACTGTTACAGGAGTTATAAGCCCTGACGAAACATTTTCAGGTTTTGGTCATCCGGCTGTAATAACTGTTGCTTCAGTATTTGTCATTAGTGCTGCTCTTATAAAATCAGGAGTGGTTGAGCGGTTAGTTATTTTATTAAACGGAAAATCATCAAGTTTACATTTTAAAATAGCAGGATTAATGCTTATAACCGCATTTTTATCGGCTTTTATGAATAATGTTGGCGCATTAGCATTGATATTACCGGTTGCTTTAAGGATAGCAAAAGACGGCAGAACATCACCATCAAAATTTTTAATGCCTGTTGCTTTTGCATCGTTATTAGGCGGAATGGTTACGGTAATTGGAACTCCTCCAAATTTGATTATTTCAAATTACAGAGTACAATTCAGCGGGCAATCTTTTAATTTTTTTGATTTTTCACCTGTAGGTATCACATCAGTTATAATGGGCATTGGGTTTACAGTTTTTTTAGGAATAAAGTTAATTCCTGAAAGAAAAAGTCTAAAAGAAGATGAACTCTTTAACATTGGAGAGTATTTATCCGAGGTAGTCGTTACGGAGACATCTAAAATAGCAGGTAAAAAGATCAGGGATTTTTATGAGATATTTAAAGTGGAAGTAGAAGTCTTAAGTATTAATAGGAATAAATATAAAATTATAATACCGAAACCTAATGAAAGATTGATTCCCGGCGATGTTTTAATCATAAAAACAGACAGTTTGGAATTAAAAGAATTAATTAACAGAACGGGTTTAGCATTAAAAGGGGCAAAACTGGATTTTTTAGAATCTTTGCCAAATTTAAAATCAGATGAATTTTCACTTGTTGAAGTTGTACTTAGAGATGATTCACTACTAATAGGGAGAACAGCAATCGAAGTTAAACTGAGAAACAGATACAATGTTAACTTGGTTGCTGTATCAAGAAAAGGAGAACTCTCTATAGGCAGATTAAAAAGATTCCGGTTTAAACCGGGGGATATCTTACTGCTTCAAGCACCTATAAGCATTTTACAGGATATTTATAATAAATTAAGCTGTTTGCCTTTAGCTGAGCGAAGTGTAAAGATAAATATTGATAAGAAAGGGATCAGACAGTTTTTTCCTTTAAGCCTGTTTTTTATAGGTATTGTTTTAACTACGATAGGTTTTGTACCCGTACAAATAGCTTTTTCCGCAGTAGCGATTCTATTAGTCACCTTAAAGCTGATTACCCCAAGAGAGTTTTATGAAGCGATTGAATGGCCAACAATTTTACTATTAGGTACACTGCTGCCTTTGGGAGGTGCATTGCAGAAAAGCGGTGCTGCAGATACCATCGCCGAGTTATTGACGGGATTATCTTTTTTGTTTTCACCTACTTGGATGATAGTCATATTAATGATAATTACTATGATTATAACAAATCTAATAAGCAGTACTGCAACTGCTATATTGATGGGGCCTATAGCCCTGAGCTTGGCAGCTTCTTTGGGTGTTTCACCCGATCCTTTTTTAATGGGTGTATGTATCGCTGCATCTTCAGCATTTTTAACTCCTATAGGTCATCAATCAAATATGCTCGTGATGGGCCCCGGCGGATATAAATTTACTGATTATTGGAAGTTGGGATTACCTTTATGTATTATTGTAATAGCTTTTGGAATTCCTTTAATACTGCTTTTGTGGCAATTCTAATATGATAGATTATTTTTATTGAAAACTTTGTATTTTATTGTTAGTATATATTCTAATATAGCAATTATATTACATGCATACAGAATGTGAAATAAATGTTTGCTTTTGTAAACGGTTACAGAATAATTGTGTTTAAATACTTTTAGTCGGCTATATTTTATTCATAGTTAATAATAACCCAAAAAAAGGGGACAACCATTGATTTGCTTGAATTACAAATAAATTATTTGGTATTAAGCGGGGGTATGGTGATGAATAGACGGATTGGAGTATTAGATACGGGTGTCGGCGGGTTATCTGTCGTTAGAAGTTTACAAAAAGTATTACCTCAGGAGAATATATTATACTTTGGTGATAGTAAAAATGTTCCCTACGGTAATAAAGAAGAAGACGAGATACTATATTTGACGATGAAGATGTTAAATTTCATGAAGGAAAACAATGTGAAAGTGGTTGTGATAGCATGTAATACCGTTTCTTCTTTGCTTAATAAATATAAAGATAAATTTAGATATCCTATATTTGATATAATAACTCCAACGGTAGAATACTTACTGGATCTTAAAGTAAATGATTTGGCTATTATGGGTACGGAATTCACAATCAAAACAGGTATTTATCAAAAGCTTTTAATAAAAGGAAATAAAAGAATCAGCATAATATCGGAAAGCAGCAAAGCTCTTGCTGCTTTAGTTGATTCAGGTGATTTCACTTCCGCGATAATAAAGGATACAATAAAATTTCATTTAGATAATATATTCAAAAAAAAGCGTGTGACGGGTATTGTTTTAGTTTGTACGCACTATCCCATAGTACAAGAGCTTTTTGCAGAAATTACACCAAATATCAATTATATAGATCCCGGGTATCAGCAAGCTTTGGCCGTTAAAGAATATCTATTAAAAAATGATTTATTGAATAAAAAAGGCGGTGGATTATTAAGTATTTATACATCCGGCGAAAAAAAGATATACTTGAAAATAAAAGATAAATTAAGATTAGTAAACTTAGTAGAATTAGTAGAAATGAAATTATAAACAGAATAACTTAGAAGGAGCAAATTTTTCGTGTCAGTTTGTATAGCATGCGGATAAATAATGAGGAAAAGTTTATTTTCCGGCCCAAGAATAAATGTTGCAGTTCATGTTGTATAATTTTATATTTTTTTAGTATCGATTATTGGTATTTATTGGGGATTGCGCTGTGGAAAGACTCAAGAGCCGTACCAAGGATACAGCCATGTATGAAAAGTAAGGAATTAACAATTCCCTAAGAAATATCTTTATTAACACTAGATTATTACATTTTTTTATTGTATAATTTAAGAAATATAGTTTAAAAAGTTCATATATATACTTTTTAAAAAATATTTAAAAATGAGAAGGAGGAATTTTAATGTTAAAGAGAACGTTGTCTATTTTGATGGTAGTTTTCTTAGTTGCAGCACTGCTAATTGGCTGCGGTCCTCAAAAAGCTCCGGAAGTTGAAGAGGAAGAAAACGGAGAAGAAGATGTAGCAGTTGAAAAGGTGTTTGTTTCTATAGCTACCGGGGGAACCGGGGGTGCTTATTATCCACTGGGCGGAGCCATGGCCAAGATATTCAATGAAAATGTGCCCGGAGTTACCGCAAATGCACAGTCAACCGGGGCTTCAGTTGAAAACATCGGTTTGGTGGAACAAGGTGAAACAGAAATAGCTTTTGTTCAAAATGACGTTACTTACTATGCTTATACAGGAACAGAAACATTTGAAGGCAAAGATAAAATCACAAACATCAGGGGTATGGCTATGCTATATCCGGAAGTTATTCAAATAATAGCAACAAAAGAATCCGGAATTAAATCTGTTAGTGATTTAAAAGGGAAAAAAGTTGCTGTTGGTGCTCCGGGATCCGGTACGGAGGTAAATGCTAGACAAATATTAGAAGAGCATGGAATAGTTTATGCTGATTTAGGAAAAGCTGATTACTTATCATTTAATGAGGCAGCCGACCAATTGAAGGACAAACAAGTTGATGCCGCATTCGTAACGGCTGCACTTCCCACTGCGGCTGTAACGGAAGTGACTCAGACTGCTGATATAGTTATTGTACCGGTAGAAAGCGAAAAAATAGCTTCCTTAGCTGCAAAGTATCCCTTTTATACGGAAGTTTTAATCGAAGGCGGAAATTATAAAGGGAATGACGATGATGTAGTCGCAGCTGCAGTTATGGCAATGCTGGTTGTTCCGGAAGACTTGGATGAGGATTTGGTTTATAATCTTACCAAGAGTATTTTTGAACAAAGGCAGGTTATCGTTGATACACATGCCCGAGGCAATGATATTCAATTAGAAACTGCTTTAGATGGTATGCCTATTGAATTACACTCAGGTGCGAAGAAATACTATGACGAGAAAGGTATTAGCTAGAAATAAAACAGGGAAGGGCGTTGATAAACTCAACGCCCTTCCCCAAAATATTTATGTCATAATTTTTATAATAATTTTAGTTTCGGTTTTTTTATACTTATATAAAACCCCGGCTTTGGTAGCCAGGAATTTTTTTACTGATGAGTATTTGAAATCTTGGTTGATAAAAGACGGTGATAAATTTACAATAGCTTATACTCATTCAGTAGAATTATGTCCGGTAACTGAATCTTATTTAATAGAAAATAATAGAATTATTTTGACTGAAACTTATTTTGAATCTTATGGGGCCGGACTTCCTGCCACAACTCCTTATACATTTGAATTTAAAGATAAAGGTTTTCGGATTTATAACATAAATACTGTAATGGACAATCTGGTTTATAGAACCGGTGCAGTACGGGCAAATCATGAATTGATATATAAAGGTAAAAGTTATAAATTCCTTAGCTTTAGTAAACCTAGGACAGGAATAGTATTTAAAATCAATAAGGTCTCATTATTAGCGTACATTGTAAAGGAGTGTTTTTAATGAAAGATGAAATATTAATAACTGAATCTGATGTGGCAATGGACGTCGATCAGCTGATGGACCAATATGATAAAGAAACAGGTAAACTAAGGAAACTCAAGGGGATTATTGGTACATTTACGATGCTTGTAGCCATAGGAATGTCAATATTTCAGTTTTTTACCGCTGGGTTTGGTACTCTTTTATCAGCAAAACAGCGTGCATTACATATAATATTTGCTTTTACTTTAGGGTTTTTACTATATCCCGCTAGGGAAAAATCGCCAAAAGATAGAACAACTATATTAGATTTTGTATTCATCATACTTGTTGTCTTTGTATTTGGATATTTATTTATGTTTAATGAAGAGATTGCTTTGAAAGCAGGCCATGCCAATACCGTGGATTTATTATTCGGTGGCTTGGCTGTATTATTGACCCTTGAAATAACCAGAAGAGTTGTTGGGCCAGAACTGCCTATTGTCGCAATTGTATTTTTGAGCTATGCATATTTCGGGCCTCATTTACCCGGGCTTTTAGCACATAGAGGATACAGTATCGAAAGAATTATATCACATATGTATCTCGGCCTTGAAGGAATACTTGGCATACCTTTAGGTGTTTCAGCAACATTTGTATTTATGTTTATTTTATTTGGGGCAGTGTTGGATAAAACCGGTGTAGGGAAGTTTTTTATTGATCTTGCTTTTGCTCTGACAGGGCATACCAGAAGCGGCCCTGCGATGACTGCGGTTGTAGCCAGTGGATTTATGGGTTCTATTTCCGGAAGTTCTGTTGCTAATACCGTTACAACCGGTGCTTTTACTATACCATTAATGAAAAAAACAGGATATAAACCCTATTTTGCCGGTGCTGTTGAAGCCGCTGCTTCTACAGGCGGTCAGATCATGCCGCCGGTAATGGGTGCTGCAGCATTTATAATGGCCGAGTTTACCGGTATACCATATGTGAAAATAATTATTGCCGCTGCTATTCCTGCTTTATTATATTATTTTGCCGTTGGGATAATGGTGCATTTTGAGGCATGCAAGCTGGGACTAAAAGGTTTGCCTAAGGATAAGCTTCCAAAGGCGGGCAGACTACTTGTTAAAAATGGATATTTGCTAATTCCGCTTTTAATAATAATATATTTTTTATTAAAAGGATATACTCCGTTGAATTCGGCATTTCGTGCTATAGTTGTTTCCATTGGCATAGCTGTAATTGCTTCGCTTATTAAAAAGGATAAATCCTTTGGATTTAAAGAGTTGGCAGGGGCTTTTGAATCAGGTGCTAAGGGCGCAATAGGCGTAGCATGTGCTTGTGCTTGTGCCGGAATGATAGTTGGTGTTGTTACTTTAACCGGACTGGGATTACGTATTGCAGAAATCATAGTGACGTTAGCTCAAGGTAAGCTTCTTTTGACTTTATTCTTTACAATGATAGCTTCAATAATTCTAGGTATGGGTTTACCAACTACCGCTAAGTATATTGTGCTTGCGACAATGGCTGTACCGGCTTTATTAAAGCTGGGAGTTAATTTAATGGCCGCTCATCTATTTATTTTATACTTTGGGGTTGTAGCCGATATTACACCACCGGTTGCTTTAGCGGCATATGCGGGGGCAGGTATTGCCGGAGCAAATTCCATGAAGACGGGCTTTCAGGCCGTGAAATTGGCTTTAGCCGGCTTTATTGTACCATATATTTTTGCAATGGATCCCACTTTGATAATGGTAAAAGAAATATCCGGCTCTATAGTTAGTTTTCTGCCGGTTTATACTGCAATACCTATAATGCTTTCTGCAATGATAGGTATTATCTGCTTGGCAGCCGCTGTTGAAGGTTATTTGATAGAACAAACCAAGATTTATGAGAGAGCATTGTTAGCTATTTCCGCATTTTTACTGTTGAAGCCGGGATTAATGACAGATGCTTTCGGGTTAGTTGTTTTAGTTGGGATTTATCTGCTTCAAAAATTTAGAATAAAAAAGGCTGCGGAAGTATAAAGAAATGTAAAACTCTACTAAAAGGAACAGTTAGAAACCACTGAGAAAGTCACATTATTGTCACCCTAAGCATTAGCGAAGAATCTTAATGCATTGGGAACACAAGATTCTTTACTGCGTTCAGAATGACATTTTTCGAAATCATGTATTTTTCAGTGGTTTTCGAACAGTTAGGGCGTGAACAGTAACGAATCGTAGTTATTCTAACGGAATTTATTTAGTTTGCATTGACACACTTGTATTTCCTAGTTTATAATATTAGAAAAGAAATGAAATATAAAATATAAAAGGGAGTAGCGCTTTTGCTTTGCTGCCAACAATCCCGAAAAAGCCGTTGCTTTTTCTGGTGGCATAGATCCTATGGATGTGCGAGACTTTTAATATGTAAAACATATTAAAAGTCTTTATTATTTTATTAGTGGCCGTTTGAATTTGGATGAAATCTAAACAATTTACTTGTATGCCGTGCCAATATTTCCTCATTTTATTCGGAAATGGCACATGGCTATAAAAGCGGCCTATCATACTAAAAATCTATTAGCAACTATATGGTTTAACAACGTAAGTTAATAAACTAATGCGGCGAAGCCGCTTTTGTTCTTGAGAATCTTTAATGCGCTTTAACCAAATAATAATTATGGTTTATAGTGTAAATCTATATAATGAAGAACTATTTATCTATTATATAAGGGTATTACATAATGAGGAAAGAAAATAAAATTAGTTTAACAATTTGAATGGGAGTGAAATTTTTAGTGGATTGGTTTAAGAAATGTATAGATAAAGTAGCTGAAGAATTATCAGTTAACCCAGATGAAGGTTTAAATGAAGAAGAGTTAAAGGTAAGAAGGATCAAATACGGGTTCAACGAAATAAAAGAAAAAGAAAAAGATGCACTGATAAAAAAGATTATTAACCAGATAAAAGATTTTCTTATAATTATTCTGATCGGGGCGAGTTTAATTTCCGCTTTTGTCGGTGAAACCGTTGATGCTGTTGTTATTATTGCTATAGTCCTAATCAACGGCATACTGGGTGTGGTACAAGAAAGCAAGGCGGAAAAAGCGTTAGAAGCGTTAAAAGAGATGTCATCACCTCATGCCAGGGTTTTAAGAAATAGTATTTTAACAATAGTAGAAGCTAAAGAGCTTGTGCCCGGTGATGTTATAAGCATAGAAGCAGGTGATATTGTACCGGCTGATATACGCTTGGTTGAAACCTTTAATCTAAAAATTGAAGAAGCCTCGCTTACAGGTGAATCAATACCTACGGAAAAAAATGCCGAACTTGTTTATGATAAAGATATACCAATCGGTGATAGACAAAATGTTGCATTTATGAGTACAATTGTTACATATGGGAGAGGAAAAGGTATTGTTACCGGCACGGGTACAAAGACAGAGATAGGAAAAATTGCCGAAGCAATACAGAGTATAGACTCCGAAAAAACTCCTTTACAAAATAAACTTGATGAATTAGGTAAATGGCTGGGTATTATTTGTTTGGTTATTTGCGCTGTTGTATTTGGAATTGGTGTATATCGAGGGCAAAAAATTCTGGAAATGTTTATGCTTGCTGTAAGTCTGGCTGTAGCCGCTATTCCGGAAGGCTTACCGGCAGTAGTGACAATAGTGCTCGCTTTGGGGATGAAGAAGATGGCGGAACGGAACGCTATTGTCAGGAGGCTTTTAGCCGTTGAAACTTTGGGTTGCGTTAACGTGATTTGTTCCGATAAGACAGGCACGCTTACTCAAAATGAAATGACGGTTGTAAAGATATATACGGGGGGCAACGATTATTCTATCACCGGAGAAGGCTATGAGCCAACCGGCGATTTCAGAATTAATAACGAAAAAATAAGTATATCTGTAGATGGCGGGTTAGAGCTATTGCTTAGTTCTGCTTTACTATGCAATGATGCAATTTTGACGAAAAATGAAGAAAACCATACGATAATCGGCGATTCTACAGAGGGTGCATTGGTAGTCGCAGCAGCAAAAGCGGATATGATTCAGGATGAATATAATAAAAAATATCCGAGAATCTCTGAAATTCCATTTGATTCCGAGAGGAAGATGATGACAACATTTCATGATTGTTTTATAGAAGGAAAAGTGGTTCAATTTACAAAAGGCGCTCCGGATATAATAGTTGATAAATGTGATAAAATATTTAAAAACGGTATTATTGTAGACCTTACAAGGGAAGAAAAAGACAGAATAAATCATATGAACAGTATTTATGCAAAACAAGCCTTGCGCGTTTTGGCATTTGCTTACAAAGAACATATTTCATTACCGAGCAGTATAGAATCGGCTCAAATAGAAAAAGAGATGATTCTTATCGGGCTTTCAGGTATGATTGATCCGGCCAGAAAGGAAGTTAAAGGGGCGGTAAATACTTGCAAGAAGGCGGGAATAAAACCCATAATGATTACCGGAGACTATAAAGATACTGCAGTAGCGATAGCATTGGATTTAGGTTTAATGGAAAACGAAAAAGATGTGCTGACCGGTGCTGAAATTGATAGCATTAACGATTATGAATTACGGGAAACCGTAGAAAATATAAGTGTATATGCACGGGTTTCACCGGAACACAAAGTAAGAATAGTCGATGCTTTAAAAAGAAATGGACATATCACGGCCATGACCGGTGACGGTGTTAATGATGCTATGGCCTTAAAAAAGTCTGATATAGGTGTAGCAATGGGTATAACCGGTACTGATGTCGCAAAAGGGACTGCGGATATAGTCCTTATGGATGATAATTTTGCAACAATTGTTTCTGCAATAAAAGAAGGAAGGATTATATATAGCAATATAAGAAAGTTTGTATTTTTCTTGCTGTCATGCAATGTAGGTGAGATTCTTATTGTGTTTCTAAGCATACTTTTTCAATTACCCGTACCACTATTACCTATTCAGCTTCTTTGGCTTAATCTGGTAACGGATAGTTTTCCGGCACTTGCCTTGGGAGTTGAAAAAGGAGAACCGGATATTATGAAGTTGCCTCCAAGGGATACAAAGGAACCTATTTTGAACAATTCCATGATTATAGGTATAACCATACAAAGCATTGCAATAACAATATCAGTATTATTGGCTTATATATGGGCTTTGAAAGTTTATAATGGGGATTTAATAATCTCCCGAACTGTTGCTTTTACAACTATCATTCTAGCGGAATTAATAAGGGCTCATTCCAGCAGATCCGAGAGATTTTCGATATTTAAACTAGGGATTTTTAGCAATTTAACTCTAATATGGGCTACGGTATTATCATTTATATTGCTAATAATTGTAATATATATACCTGTTTTACAAGTGATTTTTAAAACATATCCCTTGTCTTATAAGGACTGGACAGTGATTATTGGGTTATGCCTGATACCTTTAATTGCCGGCGAAATAAATAAATGGGTATTAAGATTCAGGTCTAAAGGAAACAATATTTGATTTTGTTGATATAAAACTGACATCTGAGGCTTTATCTGAAGGGTCTGTGGTATCTGCAGAAGGCTTTCTGCTTTGCTCATAGTGATTGCTGGGAAATATTCAAAAAGATAATGGGCTTGCCCGAGTAGTGAAGTGTATACGTAGTTTCTACTATATTAGGAGAAATATTATGTTTGTAAGGCTTATAAATAAAATTATTTATATCATATTAGTTATGATAATACCTCTTGTAATCCTATTTAGCTGTGTAAATCTAGTAGCATACGATCTAAATCACTATAAAGGTTTATATCTGAAATTTGGTATTTCCGAGGAAATAGGCATGGAAAACGAAGAGCTCATAAAAGCGACAACAAATCTTTTGGACTATTTGAAAGGTAATAGAGATAGCTTAGATTTTAAAGCTGTAGTACAAAATGACGAAGTAGAGTTTTTTAGTAATAGAGATAAATTGCATATGATTGATGTTAAAAATATTTTTGTTTCGATAAGCATATTGAGGAGCTATTTGTTTGCTTTGCTTTTAGTTGCAATCATAATTATAACCTTTGTTAAGAGGCTTAGACAGGATATAGGCAGGTTATTAATATTTTCAACAATACTTGGCATATTACCTTTTTTGTTATTGATTTTTTTGATTTTGATGGATTTTAACAAATATTTTACAGTTTTTCATGAGATTTTTTTTGATAATGATCTTTGGCTGCTTGATCCTAAAGCAGATAGGCTTATTAATATTTTTCCTGAAAAGTTTTTTGCATATTCTGCTTTAAAAATATTAATTTATTATTTTACTGTTATGGTGATTTTATTTATTTTGGGATTTGTTATAAAACAAAAGAGCAAAAGAGAAAGTGGACTTCTTTAGAAAACATATTTTAGCCTTTCTAATTGGATTTTAAAAATCGGAGGAAAAATGAGAGAAATAAAAATAACAGAAAACGAAGCTGAGCAGCGTTTAGATAGATTTGTCCGCAAGCTTCTAAAAGATACTTCATTAAAAAACATATACAAGTATATAAGGATAGGTGCTATAAAAGTAAACGGTAAAAAAGTGAAAGAAAATTATTCTTTGCAAAATAACGATTTGATTTCTTTGTATTTAAAAGATTCTTATACAGAAACAAATATTAGAAAAAGCTATAAAGAAATTAAAATAATATATGAAGACAAGAACATTATGATAATTGACAAACCTGTAGGGCTTTTATGTCACCCAGAGTCGAATAAAGATAAAGATACGCTGGTGCAAAGAGTATTAGGTTATTTGGAAAGGACAGGAGGAATAGAGGAATCTTTTACCTTTACGCCTGCATTATGTAATCGTTTAGATAGAAATACATTGGGTTTAGTAATAGCTGCAAAAAACTATAATTCATTAAAAAGCGTTAATGAAATGATTAGAAATAAGGGTTTAACGAGATATTATCTATGTGTTGTTAAAGGTAAAACTAATGATAAAGGCGAAATATATGGCAATATAAGCAAGGATAATGACAAAAAACTAGCATATTTAAATCAATCAGAAGGTAAAAAGTCTCATACGAAGTATATAAAATTGGCTGATAACGATAAATATTCTTTACTAAAAGTAGAATTATTAACGGGCAGATTTCATCAGATTAGGGTGCATTTAGCGACCATTGGACATCCTATTGTCGGCGACATCAAATATGGGGATAGTGATGTAAACCTGTATTTTAAGAAGAAATATGGTTTGCATTATCAGTTTTTAATTGCACATAGCTTACAATTTAACAAAATAACAAAATCCTTAGATTACATAAAGGAAAGAGCGTGGTATTCCAAGATACCTGAAGTTTATTCTGTTATTTTAGGTGATTTATTTGGAGATGCGGAAAATTTAATTAAAATCGATGTTATTATATAAGAGTGTAAATAAGTGAAACAATTAATTTGCAATGGAAAGGGTATCTATGAATAAAAAAATAAATATATCTAAGAATTTTAACAAAACGATGATTGCCTTTTTAAAAGAAGATATGGAGTTTTCCGGTAGAAGTGCCAAAAAGCTTTTAAAAAACAGCTTGGTATTACTTAATAATAAAAGGGCATATGGGGATACAAGGATAAAGGGCGGAGACATTATACACATTCTTGGAGCGGAGAAAAAAGAAGACTATATTGTTCCGCAAAATTTAAAGTTATCTATATTATTTGAGGATGAATTTATACTGATTGTAGATAAACCCCCTTTCATGTCTATGTTGCCGGGGAAAACCAATGAAGGTACCCTAGCTAATGGGATTAGGTATTATTTTGATAATAATGGTATTATGGAACCGGTTAGATTCTATAATAGGCTGGATATGAATACTTCCGGAATAGTATTGATTCCAAAAAACAGTCAAACTCACAGTTTATTAGATAGATATTCTTCAGAAACTGTCGTTAAAAAATATCAAGCCGTTGTTTTGGGGATACCAAAGGTCGGGAGTGATACTATAAAAAAACCTATAAGTATGGTTGCTGATGAGAAAGGAAAAAGAATTGTAACAGATAGAGGAAAGCCTGCTATTACAAAATACACTTTGGTAGAAACATTTAAAAATTCGTCATTATTAGATATACATTTAAAAACAGGAAGAACTCATCAAATTAGAATACATTTAAGCAGCATAAGACATCCGATAATAGGAGATACCTTGTACGGGGTAAATACGAAATTTATAGGGAGGCAAGCATTGCATTCATATAAATTGGAGTTTTTTCATCCGATCCGAAAGCAAGGTGTAATAATTGAGTCACCTTTACCTGAAGATATGAAAAAACTTATATCGATTCTTAAAGAAAAATATATAGTGAGTTTTGGTGCAACTCGTAACAAACTTACAGATTATTAGCCTCGGAAGCCAGCAATCGCAGCAAATATAGTAAGCGGCTTATCAAAAACAGTTAAGATATGAACATTAACTATAAATACTATAAAATATTTTGTATTATAAATGATTCTTTTTCCGGTATATGCTTCATTAACACTTTTAAAGCAGCCAGTTTAGATAATGATTCTGTTTTATCTTGATTTAAAATATAGGCTTGCAATTCAGATAGTTTGACGGTAACATTGTCTATTTCTAAATGGTCTATAAGCATAGGCCAAATCTTTTTATATTTATCCCATTGATTTTGCGTTTCTTTTACAATATTTTTTGCTTTTTCCCATTCATCAATATAAATGCTATTCTCTATTTCAGTAAATAAATCGTGCAGACTCTCCGATTCCTTTTTTAGCATTTTGATTGTAAGTGTTCCCACTGTTATTATTAAAATAACTATTATTAAGGAATAAGCTAATTGTTTCATGATTTTATCACCTTTTTTGACTTTCTTTTAACTGATATTTAAATACTTTATCGTTTGTTACGAAGGCAAAAAATATATCCTTTACTGAAGCTATCTTATTAATTTTTAATTCATTGTTTATCCAATTTATATTTAATCCGGCAGCAGATAGATTTTCATTTATTAAAACTCCATCAATTATTAATGTTATAGGCAAACCCTCATATTTAGCATTAATATTTAAATCTTCTTTTAATACAGGCATTTTAGCAGTTTTTAATATAATGCTTAGATTACCCCCTGTTTCAAGTATTGCATATTCGACATCTTCAATATTGGAAACATTTTTTATTCTTAGTTGTTCAACTAAATCATCAATGGAGAAACGCTGTTTATTAAGTTCGTTTTCTACTATTTTACCTTTTGAAATGATGATGCTGGGTTTACCGGATAGTATTTTACGTGCAGTTTGACTTCTCAAGGAAATATAAGATAAAACTGCTTCACCGATAAATAAAGTAAGTATAGGCACAATTCCCGAAAGGAGCGGTATCCCTACATTACCCATTGGAATAGCTGCTAAATCGGCGATGATTAACGAAACTACCAATTCTGAAGCCTGAAGCTGCCCAATCTGCCTTTTACCCATTATTCTCATCAAAGCAACTATTAATATAAAGAGTATTATAGTCCTAATAAAAACAATTAACATAAAAATCTCCCTATCTATTGACAATAACATTTTATCCCTTTAAGGTGGTTTATATACATTAAAAATAGTAAAATAAAGAGGGGGATATAGTATTGCTTTTTTTATATATAATTTTAAAAATTCTTTTGAAGTTATTGCTAATACTGTTGGCTGTGATTGCAATATTTCTATTGATACCTTTTTTTTATGAAATTAAGCTAATAGTATCCGATAAATGGAGCTGCCTTTTAAAATTGAATGGGGAAAAGTTATCGGTATTAAAGGTGATATTAGAAGTGATGATATAAAGGATATAGATATTATTTTTTTTAATAAAACTGTAAAATCACCTTGGGGATTTAAAATAAAACACTACAAAAAGAGGAAGTTGCGACAAAAAGATACCGAAGGTAATGAGAAGGATACTGAAAAAGAGAAAACCACTTTAAATACTAAATTTAAAAAAGCAAAAATGGTAGATAAAGAATTAATTTATTTATTATTAAATTACATACGGGAGGTCTTGAAAACAATTGCTTTTCAATGTTATAATGATAAATATAGTTAATGGGCGGTTAGCTCAGCCTGGTTAGAGTGCCTGCTTGACATGCAGGAGGTCGTTGGTTCGATCCCAATACCGCCCACCATTTACAATTTGTTTATTCAAGCGTATCTATTACCTAAAGCTTATCAGCATCAATAGAAATAATTCTATCTTTATATTCTTTATTTATATTTTTCAGTTTAAATAAGATGATTTCTTTTTCTTTTAGATTTCCTGAAACATCTATATAAAATGTTTCAAAATTGAGGTTTTTCAACTTTTTCCGTATGTTCATAGATTTTAATTCCGGTATATATGTTTTTATGTTTTCCTCATCTTTTAGGAAGGCTATTACTAAATTTTTTATATTGGAATTTTCAAGGCGTTTAACAAAAGGCGGTATGGGTGTTCCATAGTTTATAAAATAATCATATTTTAATAGTTCATTAAATACTAAAGTCATGCCGTGCAAATCGGATACATAATTGTAAAACTTTGAATATAAATCAATATTTGCAAGTGCCTTTCCTAAATAACTTTTTTCATTAAAGTAATTGGCCAGTGATAAATACAATCTAAAAGGGCTATTGAAGTATTTTTTTTCGATATAAGAAATACTCTTTTTGAACTTTCCCGAATTATAAAATGTATTTAGCATGATTTCAATATTTTTTAATATCAACATATCTTCAAAAGATAGACAATCCGTTGATAATACTTCATAGGGATGGTAATCTCTGTATTCTATTTTGTATTTAGAAGTGTCTGCCCTCAAACCCGATCCTTTTAGCAATTTTAAAAATCCTAGTTGAAGCATGTCAGGTTGTAAACAGTAAGCATCATTAAAGGATTTTTCAAAGCTATAAATATCTTCGTGGGGGAGGCCGGCTATTAAATCCAAATGAATATGAAATAATTTAAGGTCAAGAATTGATTTAATATTATTTTTTATATCTTTAAAAGGTTCTTTTCTTTTTATTGCTTTCAATGTCATCGGGTTAGTGGATTGTATGCCTATTTCGAACTGGAATAAGCCTTCAGGTGCTTTTTTTATGGCGGAAATGAATTCATCATCAATCAGCTTTGGTGATATTTCAAAGTGAAAATTTGTTTTTCCGTTTTTGTCGATGATATAATTTAAAATACTTAAACACCTTTTTTTATCACTATTAAAGGTCCTATCAACAAGCTTAATTTGTTTTACCTGATTTTCAATAAAGTAATCAATATTTTTAAAAACTCTGTCCAAGGAAAAATATCTTACGCCTTTTTCTATGGAAGATAAGCAATACTGACACCGGAATGGGCATCCCCTGCTGGTTTCATAATATATTATTTTATTTTTATAATTTGAGATGTCATTATAAGGGAAAGGTATTGAATCCAAATCTGTTATTTCTTTTCTCTTTTTATTCACATAAATATTTTTATCATTTTTATAAACTAACCCGTGAATAGATTTAATATCCGCTTTTTTGTCTTCCAAGTATTTCAATAGCTCATAAAAGGTTATTTCACCCTCACCATAAACTATGTAATCAATATATGATTTGTGAAAATTCATTAATTCCACAGATTCATAGGACACTTCAGGGCCACCAAGTATAATTAATGAGTCGGGTAGGATTTTTTTTAAACTGTTACATATTTTTAAGACTATTTCGATATTCCATATATAGCACGAGAACGCGAACACATTACTTTTTGTTAAAAAAATATCATTTACAATTCTATCCAAATTATCATTAATATTAAATTCGAGTACGTTTATATCAATATTTTTTAGGTGACAATAGTTTTTTATATATTGTACGGCTAAGTTTGAATGAATATATTTTGCGTTTATTGCAATAAGCGTATAATCATTTATCATAATTTGCACCTCTTTGGTTTAATTATAGCAGTAAAGTGGAATTATTATAAGTTTTTGTATTTTGCTATAATAAATAAATTTGTTAAAATAGACATGTAGGTTTATAAATAGTTTTCATTTGGACTTTATAAAGATAGGAGTAATGTTAATGGGGGATTTGGACAAGAAAACGCAAGAAGTATTGAAAAGGTTAAAAATATTATATCCGGAAGCAAAGTGTGAGCTTATACATTCAAATACTTTTGAACTATTAATATCAACTATGTTAAGCGCCCAATCTACAGACAAAACAGTTAATAGGATTACTGAAAAACTGTTTGAGGATTATAAGACACCGGAAGACTTTTTAAGTTTAAGTCAAAGGGAGCTGGAAAAACTAATAAAAGAGATAGGTTTATATAGAAATAAAGCAAAGAATATATTATTAACATGTAAAATGCTATTAACGGATTATAATGGTGAGGTACCGGGTACCTACGACGGATTAATTTCTCTACCCGGGGTGGGAAGAAAAACAGCTAATGTAGTTTTGAGTAATGGTTTTGGGGTTCCCGCTATTGCTGTGGATACCCATGTGTTCAGAGTGTCAAATAGGATAGGAATAGCGAAAAGTGATAAAGTTTTGAATGTTGAAGAACAACTGATGAAGAATATACCAAAGGAGAAGTGGTCCTTAGCACATCATCTTTTAATTTGGCATGGGAGAAGAACTTGTAATGCCAGACGACCTAAGTGTGAGCTTTGTACTATAATTGATTTTTGTGATTTTTATAAAAATAATGCTTCCCTGCAATCAGATAATATTTATATTAGCAAGACTAATTAGTTA